>PAMQ01000011.1 GCA_002707365.1 Trueperaceae bacterium | reverse complement strand
AAGTAGAAGGTGGCGATAGTTTAGAAGGAGAGTGGCGATCCACAGAGTTTGGTCCCATCATCTTCCAACTCACACTCAATGGTGAGTTTTATGCTGAATCACGTGTAAATCCTTAAACCGAGTTTTATGCTTTGTCAGCCTAAAGCCCTGAACTAACTAGTGGACTAACTCGGGTTAACATAGCACTTGGGTGTACAACCCTGTTTTCTTTTTTTGGAGGTAAGTTGCAGCAAGTCTTTAAAGATCTTTTTCGATACGCAAGAAAATACCCGGCCCATTACATCACTGGGCTAGTTGCTTTGGTGGTTTCTACGTATTTTGTGACTTTAGCTCCGGTCATTATTGGAGATGCCATCGACTCATTTAAAGAAGGTACTATGACAATGAGGTCGATTTGGTTAACCCTNACCTATTTAATGGGGGCAGTAGCAGCTGGGGCGATGGGGTCGTTGGTAGTTCGCAGGACTATTTTGGTCGCTAGTTACAATATTCAATTTGATGTCCGTAGAGACCTGTTTAACCATTTCACAGACCTTGAGGCAGAATACTTCGACAATAATCGGGTTGGGGATTTAATAGCTAGGCTCACCGCAGATCTCAACGCAGTGCGCCAAATGACTGGCATGGTAGTTTTCCAGAGCGTTAACGTTGGATTCCTCTTAATTTTCACTCTATTTCGCATGTTNAAACTCAACAGCTCACTTGCTTTAATGACACTTATTTTGGTCCCTGTCATCTCTTTAGCATTTTGGCTTCTACTTCGGGTAGTAAAGAAACGTTACAGGCTAGTTCAAGAGCAATTCGGTAATGTTTCAGCAATGGCAGCAGAAAATTTTAGTGGTATCCGGGTCGTGAAGGGCTTCGGAATTGAAGATCGGGAAATCGCTATTTTTGGCCGGCTCAACGACGAGTTCATTCGTCGGAATCTCAGGCTAACTTTGGCTGACGGCCCATTGTTTCCGATGATGGAACTGCTGTTCGGTATAGCCATCTCACTATTGCTCCTTTTCGGTGGCCAAGCTGTCCTGAACGTCAGTCTTTCTATCGGCGCATTTTCTAGTTTTATTTTCTTGTTTATGGGAATTCAATGGCCTCTTATGGGGCTCGGCTTCATTGCTAATATGGTGCAGCGGGGTACCACGTCATGGGGGCGTCTGNGTGAAATNTTTGACGTTGAACCCACCATCCAAAATGGTCCAGAGACAGACTACAGCATTCGCACAACTCACGGTGAAATAGAATTCCGTAATGTCTCTCTAACCGTAGACGGCATAAGGCTGCTCGATAACATCTCGTTTCACATACAACCTGGCGAAAAACTAGGTATAACTGGGAGAACTGGTGCAGGGAAAACTCTGATCATCAAGTTAATTTCACGCCTGATAGAGCCAGATGATGGGCAGATACTTATTGATGGTCGAAACATCAAGAGCGTACCAATAGCTGTTCTCCGTCGCCAAATAGGTATGGTGCCACAAGAACCATACCTATTTGGCGACACGGTTAAAGAAAATATTGCTTTTGGAGTCCCAACGAATATAGTCACTAACGACCGAATCAAAAGAGTCGCTACACTTGCTCAGTTAGATCAAGATATTGAAAGTTTTCCCAAGGGTTACGATACTCGCCTCGGTGAACGTGGCGTAACCCTTTCAGGTGGNCAACGTCAACGTACCGCAATAGCTCGAGCTATNATTAGAGACCCCAGCCTCCTCATCCTGGACGACGCACTATCTGCAGTTGACACCCAAACAGAATCAGAGATCTTGGATGGCCTTAAAAAAGTTACTGATAACCGTAGTAGCATCATCGTGGCCCACCGGCTCAGTGCTTTTCAACTTACTGACCGTATCCTAGTTATTGAAAACGGTCGAATAATAGAACAAGGTAGTCATAATGAGCTCGTCAATTTAGATGGTTGGTATGCAGATATAGACCGCCGTCAGCAATTAGAAGCAGGCTTGGAGATTACCAAAAATGACTAATAGAACTGAGCTCACGGACATGAGCGTGGTCGAATCCAGTATCGAGGAGACTAAAGCTGAGTTCCGGAGACTTCGGCAAAGTAAACGACCTGCTTTGTATCATGAAGCCAATTTTGATGAAGATGGAACACCCCTAAAAAAAGCCTTCGATTGGCAGATCATGCGCCGGCTTTTAAGTTATCTAGGACCTTATCGCGCACAGCTAATAGCAGGATTAGTATTGTTGATTAGTTATAGTGCCCTAACCCCAATTTTTCCGAACCTTATTGCACGCGCGGTAGACCGGTATATCGTAGCTGGAATCGCCCCCTTTAACGCCCTCAGTGATGAGGCTCGCTTTAACGGCCTATTAACAATTGTCCTTATTTATCTTGGCCTCCGTATAGTTAACTTTGGCCTCAGGTACGGATACACCTACCTCATCACTTGGTTGGGACAACACATTATCTACGATCTTCGGAAGGCAATGTTCACCAAGGTCCAAAGGCTTCACCTAGGTTTCTTTGACCGAACTCCCGTTGGCCGCCTTATAACCCGTATCACGAGTGACGTCGACGCTATAGAGGGGTTAATGACCAACGGCGTAATCGGGCTCATTGCTGACGTCGGCCTACTGTTAGGGTTAACAATTTTCATGTTCAGCATCAATTGGCAACTGGCCATTGTCACTCTTGCCGTCATGCCNTTGTTGTTCTTAGTGCTCAACTGGTTACGCTCCCGCATCCGTGATGCTCACCGAGTAGTTCGGCTTAGAGTCTCGCGATCAACAGCGTATCTAGCCGAAAACCTTAACGGTATGAGCACCGTACAACTCTTTAACCGAGAAGAACGGAACAAGCAAAGATTTGATCATCTCAATCTTGACCTTATCGATGCCCGTGTTGAGATGATTCACTGGTACAGCCTCTTCTGGCCAGCGGTACAGGTCACCGGTGGCATAGCTACTGCTCTTATCTTGTATTTCGGTGCGTTCAACATTATTGGGCCAGGTTTAACTGACACCGTCACGCTCGGAGTGTTAATAGCTTTTATTCAATACAGTGTCATGTTCTTCCGGCCACTCCAAGATCTGTCAGACAAATACAACATTGTGCAGGCAGCCATGGCATCTTCCGAACGTATTTTCGACTTGCTAGATACGCCCGAGCTCATCACTAACCGACCTGATCCCAGTTCTTTTTCCTCTTCATTTCAAGGTGAAGTAACCTTCGAAAACGTGTGGTTCGCGTACCAAGATGATGACTGGGTTGTTAAAGATCTTTCCCTAAATATCGCTCCTGGCGAATCAGTAGCCTTCGTGGGCCACACTGGTGCTGGTAAGACGACGATAATTAGTCTAGTCTCACGCTTTTACGACGTGCAGCAAGGGTCCGTCAAGATCGATAAGAAAGACGTGCGGGATTACGACCAAATTGATCTAAGGCACCACATTGGTATCGTACTGCAGGATCCATTCCTATTTAGCGGAACTATACGAAGTAATATCACTCTGAATGATGACACTATCTCGGAAGAACAAGTCATCGAGGCTGCAAAATTTGTCAACGCTCATGGTTTCATTAGTCGACTACCTGAAGGTTATAAAACCATCGTCCGTGAGAGAGGTGCTGGGTTTTCGACGGGTGAAAAGCAACTTATTGCCTTTGCTCGTGCTTTAGTACAAAATCCTGACATACTTCTTGTNCTTGACGAGGCGACTGCGAATATCGATACGGAGACCGANGAGCTAATCCAAGACGCCTTGAAAAAGCTCATGCAGGGACGAACATCTATCGTCATTGCACACCGGCTTTCCACTATCCAAGATGTAGACCGGATCATGGTCATGAGTAACGGTGAGTTAATAGAAGAGGGTAACCATTTCGAACTACTACAACAGGACGGTCACTATAGAAAACTCTACGAATTGCAATACCAAGAAAAGAACTAGTCGGGAGAATTTTACACAAGATCCGTACTATAAACACTACCAGCTTACTGAAAGCTTGTTACCCATCTTATGACTGACAAGAGTGGTCTGCACTAGCGGCTAGAAATTATTGATTCAACATAACCCGGTATTTGAGTTTAACCTCGCCACCAGGCTCTAACGGGACCAGTAAAGTCCATCTTACGGCAGTGTAATCTTCAGCTTTGATCAAAATCTTCTCTTCATCTTGGGACAAAATCACCGGAGGATCGTGGAAACCATCGCACGTATCACAGGTAAATTGCGTTTGGATTTGCTCGGACGAAACCGTAGCAGAATTATNTACGAAGGTTGTCCGGTTTGGCACAGGTCCCGTTATCCCGACTAGACCGGCTGGAAGAGTAGACCCACAAACGTGCTTGGCAACCACACGATACTCAATCACTTGACCAGGCCTAGCCTTGTCTGTCTCTTCAAAAAGCTCTTCAATCCCAGATTCTGTAGTAACCTCGCTAACGATAAAACTCTTAAAACTTACTGCGACAGGGGACGCTTCCTCTAGGCATGCCACGATTTCTTGAGCATTCGCAAAAGCAGCAAAAACCAGAAAAAAAACAAAATGAAAAGGTTTCATTACCTCTGACCATACCAATCCCACATGTAAAGCGTTTAAGTATCGTCTTAATTTTCGACGTCCTTAGATTTAGGGCTATCCAGATCCTAGTGCCCTGATAGTTCGTTTTCGGTTGAGATAAATGTTTTACAAACAAACGGTTTCTTTAAGGCCTCAAGCTTGAATAGAAGCCTCAGAAGCTCCATCTTGCTAGTTGTAATCTCCTGAAGAATACTAACAACAGTGCGAATAAAAGGGTCNCATTATTTATTAGACTACGTGCAATTTAAGCAAACCAGTGATACTCATTGATCTCAACACGTAGCCTACACGGTAGCGATCTTGAATTTAGCTAATAATAATTCTCCCCTACCCATAGAAGTCCCGTCTACCAAATTGACCTAAGAATTATTAAGATCAAGATCAGCAATAGCAAGAGCAGTATGGCAATCGTCCTTATCCACGCTCGGACTGGACTACGGGATTCGTTGTTTCTCGCTGCCTGAAACGTATTTGTGGAACCTGAAAGGTCCCCCGTAGGACTGGAGGCTACAACTGTCGCTAAAGACTGTACCCCGGCTTTACGAAGCACCTCAACGATCTCATCCGCATTTTCCCTACTAATAGGTCGTGTGATGGACCCAAACTCTTCTGAAAGTAGTTGCTCCAGTTGTGCAGTGGGAATCCCTAGTTCAGAAGATACGCGTGCAGAGACACTGGCAAGCTCTGCTCCTGTAACCGGTACCTGAACTTTCACTATGTATAGTTTGTCCTCAAAAGGTTCTAGAGACATTTCTTAGCCTTNACACCCCCAAAACCATAATGCAATCTGATGTCACGATACAGCGTGAATGACTTGGCACTGGCACAAACTTTTGTGCTAGACTCTCGTGGCAATTTGTGGGGCCGTGGCGCAGTTGGGAGCGCGCCTGAATCGCACTCAGGAGGTCAGGGGTTCGAATCCCCTCGGCTCCACCAAAAATAAGTACCAGAGGAGATAGGCGCCTCACTATTAATACGGCGCCTCTACCCCTAAACAAGATAATCGCTTTCCAGTCTTAAGGGGACTTGGGTGTCATTTTTAATGGTATTCAGTCCCACTACCGCCGCCTGGAGATACTCACCAGCTAACCCTGATGCAAACCATCTTACGCGCGTTTAATCTGAATATTACTACCACTATCTGGCGAAGAAGTTGCTACCTAAAATATCACCATAGGCCAACTGGTCACGAAAATCCCACACCAAAAAAGTGTTCTACGAGGGGATAGGTACTTTAAAAACGTTAAAGTTAGTAATACTAGAAGCGTCTACAGAACGCTTTGCCTGATAGCCCGAGAGGAAACATCATGACTAGTGAGAAACCCCCTAACATCTTATTTGTATTCTCAGATCAACAACGCTACAGCGCACTTGGGGCTAATGGAAATAACGTAGTTCAAACCCCCACAATCGACCAGCTTGCGACTGAAGGGATGGTTTGTGACCGAATGTTCTCAAACCATCCTCTATGCTCACCTTATCGCGCAATGCTACTCACAGGGCGGTACGGTTGGCAAAATCATGTGATTGACAACGAATATCTTCCAAGACGAGACATCCCAACACTCCCAGCCACTCTGCGTGAATACGGTTATGGAACGGCTCACGTCGGTACTTTCCACTTAGGTGAAGGACCCTATCAGAAGGAAGATCGCTACGGAATTGAATATCTTGCGGCGCCTGATCTACACAGGAAAGGGGGTTACTTTGANCCTGCCTACTTCGAAAACGAAATAGGCCCGACAGAGAGAAAGGGTTGGGGGCCAAAGATCGAAACTGACCTTGCGATCAATTTCATGGAGCGGCACCTTGATAAACGTCCCGATGATCCCTTCGCTCTTTTCCTTTCCTGGCGACCTCCTCACTGGCCTTACGGACAGTATCCAGATGAGCACCGCCTCTATAATCCCCAAGACATGGATGTACCGGGAAACGTACCTCCTCAAATGGTGGATTTTGCCCGCAAGGAAATAGCTGACTACTACGGGTGTTGCACAGGCCTAGATGCCCAAATGGCCCGCTTGTTGGTGACTTTAGATCAACTTGGCATAGCGGATACAACTATTGTGTGTTACACATCTGACCACGGTGATCACTTATCTAGCCATGGTTACGGCAAGCCTTTTGATACGTGGCTTCATCCTTCAATGCGCGCTTCTAAAGCTACGCCTTATGAAGAATCAGCCCACGTACCGTTCGTACTTCGTTGGCCTGGCCAAACCCCGGCAGGGACACGGAGTACCTCATTTATGGGAACAATAGATTTAATGCCTACCCTGCTAGGCGCCTGCAACATACCCCTGCCAGACGGCTTGCAAGGTCGCGACGTATCAGATGTATGGCNGGGTAAACCCGCACCAGTTGACACTGAACTGACCCCAGGTGGTTCTGATTCAGTTTATTTGCAGAATATGGCGAACGGTTGGCCTGACCGGACGGAATGGGTAGGACCCTGGCGAGCTGTCCGTACNGAACGTTGGAGTTACACCCGATGGCTCGATAATCGTCGTGGGCCGTGGCTTTTCGACCTAGCGAATGATCCCTTAGAAATGATTAATCTTGCAGAAGACCCCAAGCCGTGGGAGCAGCGTCCTTCGGATCCCACCGTATATAAAGAAGCGCTCGAAGAGATGGAATTTCGGCTTCACCGTTGGATGGAGGGAACTAGCGATCCTTTCGAATACGGTCGCCGGGGGCCAAGAGGATTTCTTGATTTAGGCCAGAGGTTTGCGAATCCTGAAAGGTATTCTGCCTGGGGAGTCTCTTAAGGCGCGTTTCGGTTCCTTAGCCTTTACGCGCTTGAGGAGCCCTCTGTCTCTTTGTCCTAAGCTACTTTGAAGGCCGTCTTTCTTGAGGATCTCCCCTATCGACAAGTCGTTGCAAGAGATCACGCATCTCACCGAGAAGCTGGATGTCTTTCGGTGGAGCTACTGGCGAGGCNGGGTCTTCCTCCTCTTTTTTACGCCACTCCTCAAGAAAAGTTAGTGTCCTTACGACCATAAACATAGCGAAAGCGATTATGAAGAAATTGACTACCGTATTCAGGAAAACGCCGTAACGCAATACTGGCATACCAGCATCAATCGCAGCTTGTAAGGTCTCATACTGCGCGGCATCCTTGAGAACGATAGCTAGTTGGCTAAAGTCGACACCTCCCAAAAGGAGGCCTATCGGCGGCATTATCATATCTTTAACTAGGGACTTAGTAATAGCGCCGAACGCCGTCCCGATTACTACTGCAACGGCAAGGTCAATTACGCTTCCTCTCGCAATGAAGGACCTAAATTCCTTGACGAGACCTCTCATATTCCACCTCCTGTGCAGCGACCTTCCGCCACTACACGCCAAATTGCCACACGGTTTGGGGTAAAAGTAGCTGCAAACATGTACCACCGCTGTGCATCTGGCCCCAGAAGTCATCCTAACTCAATCTTGAGAGAACCCTTTCAGAAAATGGCTGACTAGCCAACCGCACTCCTCAGGCCTCTAGATCCCCGGACGGCTGTACTCCGACAACCTTTATTGTTACTCATTACTGTTAATACGTAGTACCCTGGAACCATGGATAACACTAACGCTGGTCCTCTTGTTACTACCTTCTCGATCGTGGGTTATGACCCTGATGTTCCAGCTTGGGGGGTAGCGATTGCCTCTCGTTTTCTTGCTGTAGGTGCCCAAACCTGCTGGACCTCGCCTGACGCTGGTGTGGTGGTAGTTCAGGCNCATCTCAATGCAGACAATGGAACTGAAGGCCTCCGTCTCTTACGCGAGGGTTCAAGTGCCCCAACTACTATCGAACGTTTAATGGATGCTGATCCGCACCAGGATCTCCGCCAAATCGCCATGATCGATCGAAGTGGCACCCCGGCTACTTTCACTGGTAACGCCTGTACGGAATGGGCTGGAGGAGCTCTCGGTAAGCATTGTGCTGCCCAGGGAAACATGCTTTTCTCTGGGGATGGTTGCGCAGCCATGGTTGACAATTTTGAAAAGTCAACGGGTAATCTGACCCGCCGATTAGTGAATGCCCTAACAATTGGGGATTCTGTATCGGGGGATGCCAGGGGCCGACAATCAGCTGCGTTAAAGGTAGTACGACCTCCATGGGATAGTCCTTTCGACGTCTTCACTGAACCAACCATTGATTTGCGAGTGGATGACCATCGTGAGCCATTCCAAGAATTAGCTAGGCTTCTTGATCTGCATGAGTTGCTCTACCACCCAACTACACCGAATGAGCATCTTGAGCAGACAACCACATCGATAAGTAAAGTCCAGGATGCACTAGCAAGCTTAGGTATTTACAATGAATCCGTCACCGGCATCCTAGATGATGCTACCGTCGCTGCTCTGAACCAACTGAAGGCTACTCACAATCTTAGAAATCGCATGACTCCTGATTCCTGGATTGACCAGCGTGTACTTACTTACCTCGAAGATCTTGCTGCGACTTCTGACTAAATTATGACGAATATTGGCGGAAAGGTCCTCAATTCAGACCGCATGCAAAAACCCCGAAATTGAACTATAGGCCTGCCGATGCTATACAAACTTCTGCGCAATGATCCTCTGTGTTTCTAGGGCACAATTAAGAGCCTTACCAGGCAGCTTCTTGCGCACTAATCAACCAGTAAGTTACTCTGCGCAAAGCCCTGGCTTGAATAGCCGGTCCTGACTAAGGGCAAAGGAGAGAAAGTGTCTAACGAAGTTCCAGAACGCACCCCCTTCAAAGCCGAGATTCAAAAGGTTCTTGACATTCTTATTCACTCTCTTTACACAGAGCGTGAGATATTTTTGCGTGAGCTCCTATCTAACGCTTCCGATGCTATTCATCGCTTCAAATTAGAAAGCCTCACCCATAAACAAGTTGTGTCGCCAGAACTGGAACAAGCTATTTGGATCGAACCAGATTCGGAAGCGGGGACACTCACAATTCGTGATAGTGGATTAGGCATGACTCAAGTAGAGATGGAACAGAACTTAGGAACTATTGCTCACTCTGGTGCTAGTCGTTTCCTTGAAGCCATGAAGGAGCTTAACCAGGGTAAAGGTACTGGGGGCAATGAGGTAATTGGTCAGTTCGGTGTTGGTTTTTACAGCGCCTTCATGGTGGCTGACGAAGTCGAAGTGACCTCTCGTTCATTCCGACTTGATGAAGAAGGAGCGAAGTGGCATTCAGATGGCGACGGAGGGTATCAACTAACAACTGCCGATATCGACAGCCGAGGCACAGAAATAGTGTTGAAACTCAAGGAAGACGCTAAGGAATTTCTGGAACCCACACGGTTACGTCAGATAGTCCGAGCTCACTCAAACTATCTTGCCTTTCCTATTTACCTACCGAAAGTCGGGGATGATGAAGATGATTCCTCTGATAAGTGGGATCAGGCTAACGAGCGTGTTGCACCTTGGCGCGAAAGACCCGGATCTATCGAGAGCGAGAAACTTACTACTTTCTATCAGCAACTCACGTTCGACAGTGGTGAACCACTTAAATCTGTTCATCTTAGTGCCGAAGCGCCAATACAGTTCCATGCTCTCCTATTCATTCCCTCCAAACGCAACCATAGGTTGATGCAGAGCCAAGAAGATTGGGGTTTGANGCTCTATGCCCGGAATGTATTGATTGAAGAAGGAAGCAAAGCACTCCTACCCCCATACCTTAGGTTTATCGAGGGAGTTGTCGATTCCGAAGACCTACCTCTTAACGTTTCACGCGAAATGGTTCAGGCTTCACCAATTTTAGCCCGCATTCAATCAACCCTAGTTTCACGCATAGCAAGAGAGTTAACCACACTGGCAGAAGAGGACGAAAAAGGCTTTGGTACCTTCTGGGATGAATTTGGTGTTTTCCTTAAAGAAGCAGTAGCTACGGACCCAACGAACAAAGATAAGTTCGTGGAGCTCCTCCGGTTCCCCTCTACCCAGGGCGAAACAACAACTTCGCTGGCTGAGTACACAAACCGGATGGGAGAAGATCAAGACGCCATATATTATGCCCTTGGTGACAACCTCGAAGTTCTACGCCGTAGTGCGCACTTAGAACCGTTCGAAGCACAGGACTTCGAAGTGTTACTTTTCACTGACACAGTCGACAGTTTCCTAGCCATGAGCTTACCCGACTACCAGGAAAAACCTCTGAAGAGTGTTGATGATCCCGAGCTGACTCTGACTAAGACGGATGAGGAATCAGAAGAAGATTCGAAAGAGCCAGAAGCCCCTAAAGACGACGCCTTCGCAAGGCTAATAGAAAAAGCCACTGCGGCATTAGAAGGCCGAGTGCAGGAGGTACGGGAAAGCAAGCTGCTGGTGTCACGCCCAGCCCGCCTGGTGAACGCTGGGGGATTGCCCAGTAGCTTCGAAAGAGCGCAACGCATGATGGACCAGAATTTCACGGTAGCCCCGAAGATTCTTGAGCTAAACCGTTCTAGTGGTCTTATTCAAGAACTATCGGCACGCCTCGAAACTAATAGTGACGACAACCTAGTACCACTTATGCTCGAGCAGCTCCTTGATGCTGAACTATTAGTTGAAGACCTACTACCAGACCCAGCAGCAATGGCTGAACGAATGAGAGAACTAATGGCGAAAAGCCTCCAATTTCAAGCAAGTGATGACGGTAGCGAACCTGCCATAAAAGATGAAGCAGCGCCGGAAACGAACAAATCTGATGAAACTGAAGAGTAGATAATGAGTCGCAGTTAATTATTTAGGCAATCCCAGGGCTCTGGGATTGCCTAAATAATTTGATAATCAAGGAACAGATAAGCTCTTTAGTTTTTGGAAGAAGTCCCTGAGTATAGGATCGCGTGACACGAAACTAGCACTACGGATCAAGTGTCGTTGGCGGTCTACACTCCATGTCACCTGGTCGGTAACTATNGGACTCTGGACAAGTTCTGATGACACCCATGATTCATTTAATAGGTATGCGATTGGGGCCATATCCCACAGTACTCTCGAGTATCCCATGTGATCATCTCGAGTCTCTCTAAATCGGGAAGCTAGGAAGGCTCCTATTTCACCAAAGGGCTCTACATACCGTTCTATCTCCGTTAATGTCGTGGTGAGATGAGTTGTAACACCAAAACAGGGTACTAATACCAGTGGCACTTCACTATCAAACACGGTCCTAGCAGCTGGTACATCTTGATATAGATTGAACTCTTTGGTGTGGGGCCAATTGAGAGCGTGTCCACCGAGCCACACAACGACAATGTGATTAGCAATTCGGGGTTCTAACAATAAAGCCGAAGCAATGTTGGTAATTGCCCCAATCGCTACAACATATAGAGGATCGTCCTCTGGGCTGCCTAGTGCTCGATCAATAAGATCACGAACAGCCTCGCTATCACATGGCTCTGAATTTGGCCCAAGGTAATCGTTAGAACCCCGGTAAACAAAATTCTCAGGGGAACGACCCAGCCGCTCAAGGAGGCGCAGTATCTCGTCGTAACTCAATTCCATCCCATGTCCAGGACCGTCTGAGCGTTCATTAAAGAATGGGGCCGCGTATATAGCCTCAACTTCAAGCTTGTCAGGTGATAAAAGGGCGTGCACCAAGGCAAACTGGTCATCAATCTCGTTGTAGGTATCGGTATCTAGCACCATTCTAATGCGCCCTGTAGGTACTTGAAGGCGCTGTAAACGGAGGGCCTCAGGAATTTTGGGGACAGAGCTCAGTGATTGTGGGGGCGGNGGCTTGTATGTCACTTCACACCTCTCATGACACCATAGTACCTTCCGGTAACCCTAGTTTACGTTTAGATGCCAGACAAACGTAATTATCATCTACTATCTTCACCGAGCTTCAGCGCTTTACGGACCGTTCCAAATAACCATACAAACTGTGATAAAAAGCGGTAATCTGTATTTGTAACGAGGGGGTCCTACATGAAAATTATAGCGGGAACCAAAGAAGGCGTATTCTTACTCGATAAAGGCAGCACTCGACAAACACTGGCGGCTACGGACGTGTGGGATTTGGTTGAAACTAACGGGTATTTGTTTGCCAGCACCGGCAAGGGGTTATTCCGTTCAAATGATGCTGGGGAATCTTGGCAACTAGCTGGCTTGGATAACCTGGAGGTTTGGCAGACAAGATCCGCAAGTGATGGTGTCTTGTACGCTTGTACGCAGCCTCCAGCTCTTTACCGCAGCACGGATAGTGGTGAGACGTGGCTTGAGGTGGAGTCGTTTGCACAAGTACCAGAAGCCGCTGACTGGTGCCTTCCTACTACGCCAGTAACGCCTGGTAGGGCCAGGGCTCTTGTTATAGATCGGAACGATCCTAGCCGAATCTGGGTTGGTATCGAGGTGGGTGGAATCATGCACACTTCTGACGCNGGGAAAACCTGGAGTCTTGTTGTGCCTGGTGATAATCCTGACGTACACATGATGTATGCGGATCCAAAATCGTCTGACGTAATTTATACCTCTGCAGGCTTCGGTCGTTTTGATGGCGTCGCTGAATTAGTAGAGGGTAATGCTGGTGTATATCGTTCTGAGGATGGGGGCAAAACTTGGCATTTTGCTTGGCGAGGAGTTACGCCCTTGTATGCCCGACCAATGTGCATTGATCTGCGGCCTCCCTTTGGACTTACTGTTGCGACAGCTCCAGGAGCTGGGTCGCACTACTCTCAAGAAGGTGGGGCTAAAGCTATGCTTTTCCGTTCCTATGACGGTGGCGAGTCATGGATCTCCCTTTGTGACGATGATCACTCTCCTTCCAGCGCCAACATCCATGGGCTAACGCCCGACCCGGAGCACCCTGGTGGTGTACTAATTGGTACGGACACGGGTGAAGTTTGGGCTATCACCCCAGAGGCGGAGTGGTCGCTCTTGGGTTCGGGAATGCCGTCGGTACTATCAGTTGCCGTAGGGTGAGTACAACTCTATACGAACTAAATTTACGGGCTACCGTCTACGATTACGAATGTAAGTAATCACGCCAAAAAAGCTGATGTAAAGCACTAGAAACATCAGCAGGATGAGCAAAAAAGGAATTTTTCCGCCAGCCTCCTCAACTAGGATGACGATCGTGTAGCCAAAAGCGACGGTTAGAGCTGCAGAAAACCAACCGTCTTGTGTATTACGACGTTTCATCTCTCTTAGATCATACTAGTTTTCGATAGTAGTAACGACTTTCAATCTGCGCTAGCGCCCGTCGTTGTAATGATCACTGAGTCGGTGTCGCATAAGATTCCGTCGCACACTGTTAAGGTAGCTTCATAAATTCCTGCTACTTCTGGTCTAAATCTATAAGCTACAGTTTCTGAAAGGTAATCCTGAGTTCCATCCGGCCGCCTCAAGGTCCAGCTATACGTCAGGGTGTGTCCATCAGGATCATAGGAACCCTTGCCATCAAGGTAAATACCATTAGGCATTATTACGATCTGTGCAGGACCAGCCTCGGCGACAGGTCGTTCGTTCGGCCCGAACGCATCAGCTTGCTTAACGCTTTTTTCTGGAATCAATCTCGCTCCTTTCGGTTTGCTAGTAACTTTGACCCATTCACCCGGGTAACAACCTTTGAAATCCTTGATCTCCAAAGCAACTGTGTAGGTACCTACAACNTCAGCAACAAACTTAGTTTCGGCACTATTAGGGTTTATCAACTCAGCGTTACTGCCATTAGGCTTCAGTACNAGGTCCCACTGATAATTAAGGGTATCCCCATCTGGATCTACGCGACCACTATTATATTTTTCGCCATTACCAATGAGGAGAACGGTCGTACCAACCTCAACCACCTGGTCATGACCAGCACACCTAGCTTCCGAGAAGCGCTCCGGCATACCGCGGATGATTACAAACGCTATGACCGTAAACAAGCTTAAGCAGATGAGCATAAGCGCTGGAATAAAATTACTATTAAGGAACTTAGGCAGTAGTTTGTTCAACAGGCTTTCATGATCACGGTCAACAAGCAATTTGTCAACGGCCTCAACGCACGTTCTTTTGTTGAATACCCTCCCCAATTAAAGTTGTGATTCCCTTGCCATAGGTCGTTCGTCAATATAACTGTGAAGCCGTTCTGGTAGAGACTGTATTTCCTGTAGGCCTGACAGAATAATTGGGTAAACGACAGTAATTTAGGTTTCGTTAGCGTTCCGTTGTAATTAGTTGATGCTTCTTTGGCTATCGAAACAACGTTTTCCATTTTAGGTCGCTAGAGCTGTACAATGCTACACATGGCTGACCAACCAAATATAGTTTTATTTTTAACGGACCAATTGCGAGCTGACGCGCTCGGATGTTACGGAAATACCATCTGTCCCACACCTAATCTTGATCGCTTTGCTGCTAACGGAATGCTTTTCGACAATGCGTTCACTACGTCACCTGCCTGCTCGCCTTCACGCGCATCCCTCATGACTGGGAATTACTCACATAATCACGGTGTCCTTTTAAACACCCATATTGATCCTGCGTTCTCACGGGGTTTAGACCCCCAAACAGAGACGTTTGCTGATGTACTCAAAGGAGCTGGATACCGAACTGATTACATTGGTAAATGGCACGTTCATGAAACACTCCCCCCGACTGAATACGGATTCGACCGTTACGAAGATCGGTGGGGTAGTCGTGGTGATAGAGTCCCAGGGTCAGAAATAGCTATCGATTTCCCTGGTGGATCAGTACCTGTCGCAGCCACCGCTACCACTGACGCACAGAAGCTTTTCCCAGCTGAGGCTGTAACGCGTGGCCTGGAAATGATTAATGATCGTGCCGTAGAAGCCAACCCATTTTTCCTTAGAATTGACGTGGTTGAACCGCATTTCGAATGCACGCCTCCGGAACCGTTCGCTTCTCTGGTAGATCCAAAATCAATTCCTCCATGGCCTAATTTCGAGGAAACATTCGAAGGCAAACCAATGAGTCACCTGCGTAAACACCAAGAATGGCACCTCGAAGAATACGACTGGGAATGGTGGTCGAAAGTGGTGGCCAAGTACTACGGTGTTATTTCTTACGTCGATGCGTGCTTCGGAAAGCTAATGGAGGGCCTGGAGGAAAGCGGCCTAAGTGACAATACTATTGTGGTTTTCTCAACCGACCATGGCGACGCGATGGGTTCACACAAGCACTTCGAAAAAGCTGGAACGCTCTACGATGAGGTGTATCGCGTACCGCTAATCATGGGGGGACCGAAACGCTGGGTTCAACCAGGAAAACGGAAAGAGTTCGTCCGACTGCTTGACTTAGCACCTACCTTTGCCGAATGGGCAGAAACTGAATTTTCCTCACCAATAGATGGCCTCTCAGCTGCACCTCTTGCTGCTGGTAAGACGCCCGAAGCGTGGCCTGACTCTGTATACGCGGAGTACCATGGAGAAGTCTGGGGATACAACAGTCAGCGTATGGTGCGAACTGAAAACTGGAAATACGGTTTCGAGCCTAATGGCCTTGATGAACTTTACGATCTTAAGAATGACCCTCACGAAATGATTAATCTCATTGATGAGGCCGAACACTCAGGCACAGTCACTGAGATGAGGGGTCGTCTTCATGGCTGGATCGACGCTACGGCTGACCATTTCACGTGGCCTTGGGTCAAAATGAATTTACCTGACCCGATAATGCCTAAAGGAATTACGACGCCCAGAAAGCAGGGCATTGAAAGTGAGTCGCAAAGGAACTACGCGAACTCAATCCGACAAAATAAAGATTAAGAACCTTGGTTTCCCGCCATAAAAACCTGTTTACACAACACTAGTTGAGAACGTAACCATCGTGATTCTCCCCAATCAAAGTGGACCTGGTAACTCTGCCTTTAAGAATGGGTACTTGTTCCCAAATGGTGCGTAACCATTTGCACTGCGGTAATCTGCCTCATAGGTGACTTGGTCTTTACAAAATCCAGGAGGGACCGATCGGAACTACTTAGAAAATAATCAGGGGTATTGAATAAATGATTACAAAAAACGTGGTTGGCAAACTCAAGGCTGAGGAATTAACGTCCCGGCAGGTGGTAAGCGATTCGCTTGAGCATATCGCCACTCACAACACCAAGGGTCAGAAAATTAATGCCTTGCTAAATGTTGACGCTCGGGCGCTGGAGTTAGCTGCAGCGCTCGATGAGGAGCGCACTCTACAAGGTGCTCGTACTGGTCTTCACGGTGTACCCGTGGTGGTTAAGGACACGATAGAAGTTGCAGGTATGCCGTACACTCTTGGCCATCCGATCCTAGCTGATTTTGACCCCAAGCGGGACGCTCAAGTCATACAGCGATTACGAAATGCTGGGGCAATAATTCTTGGGAAGACAAACCTCACTGACATCCTAGGACCACTTGGTGACGCAGAAAGCACCATAGGGGGGAAATGCCTTAATCCTTACAACTCAAACTATAGCCCGGGGGGTTCAAGTGGTGGCTCTGCTGCCGCGGTCGCCGCTGGATTCGCACCCCTTGCTCTTGGAGTTGATACGGGGGGTTCGGTACTTATCCCTGCTGCTGACTGTGGTTTAGTCGGAATGGTAGCCACTCATGGATTAGTAGGGCGCTCGGGAGGCCTAGCTGATTCTGCATCCCTAACAAGAATCGGNCCAATTGCTACAAGCGTCGCAGATGCCGCTACTCTACTCAGCGTAATGAGCGGTTGGGATCCTCTTGACGCTACAACGATCGGAGCCATCGGCCGAATTGAGGGTGGTAACTTCGAAGATCGTCTGGAAGAACGGAATGTTGCATCCTTCCGCTTGGGTGTCCTGCGGGATCTTTTTTTACCAGGAAACGACCGGCAAGAAGGCGCGCAAGTAGTTGAAATGGCCCTTGCTGCTCTTAAAGAAACCGGTGTAGCTTTAGTGGATCCGACGTACTCAGGAATCAATCTTACTGAACTAGTAAAAAGAGAGCACAGTGCCACTAACTATCATGAGTATTGGCATGCTCGAGATGCTATTTTTGCAACGTGGCCCGAGCATGCTCCTTTTCACAGTGTTGAGGAACTAATTGATCTTGTGGGGAAAGATAACCTCAAAGGTACCCAGTTCCTTGATCTCACTCACCCTGATTCGAGCAAGGAATACCTTAATCACCTAACAACGCAGAACATGATGCGTGAAGCGCTGATGAGTTTGATTGACGAGCTAGAGCTTGATGCTCTTGTTTACCCCTTTAGTCTTCGTGGTCCTAGAAAATGGGATGATCGTAGTCTTCTTGGAATGGAGGAAACCGCTCTTGCTGCTCATACGCGCCTCCCGGCAATCGTAGTACCAGCAGGGTACCTACCAGGTGACAGGCCGATAGGCTTAGGTTTCCTCGGGAAACCATTCAGCGATCTGACTCTCCTCCAAATAGCTCACTTTTTTGAGAATCAGTACCCTGTCCGCCGAGAACCGAATTCCTATTGGTGATCAGAACCTGAAAGGCTTTAAATCAAGATCTAAAGCGAGTGGTAATTGCTTCTAATCAACGGGACGGCGCTTACCAATTCCTTCACGTCTAGCTATCTGAGCTAGGAGGTGTGCGGGTTGGGGCTTATCTGGATTCTTCACGCCACTGGGAGTGTCGTTCCAAGGTCGGCGTAACGCTAAACTCCGGTCTTCTAATGGAAGATCAACACGGACGTTGCCTCGTCGGTGTGATTCTCGAATAGCAAGGCTGATCTCAAGAAGGTGACGTCCCATGTCTCCAGAGCAGTTTGGTGTCTTACCCGTTTCTATGCAAACGATTGCGTCTTTGACTTGACCAACACCAGCGCTCCATATTTTTTGAGGCCGTGGGAACACGTGCCGCACTGGGGTCGGACGGGCTCCCGGGACAATTTCTCCCATGGTCCATAGTTCAAACTCGTACCCTTCGTTACCATTGCGAATCGAAATTGTACCTTTCTCACCAATGGCATCCAGAGTCCATGTTGATGCCCCACTGGGTAGCATCCGGCAGAAACCTCGAGCGCCATTCTCGAAAGCAAGATAAGCGTTCCCCGCAAGATCACCTTCACCTGCGGCTTTCTCGTCGCTCTCAGCTTCACCCACTAACCATGAGACGCGTTCATTACCGCCCGCCAGGACACACATAGCTCCGAGCCAATGAACACCCATGTGAGCTAGTGGNCCGGAACCATGAGCGGTAATCTGCAACATTTTTCCGAGTACTCCTTCGTCAATCATGGCGCGAGCCCGCCGATAGTACACGTCTGAAGCTCTCATGGCGTTAAGCATCAGGATTACTCCTACCTCATCACACGCTTTTACTAGCTCGTCTGCTTCTTCGAGCGATTCGGTCATGGGTTTTTCCACCCAAATGCACTTCACGCTAGTTTTTCCCTCTCGCACCATCTGGACGATATCGAGAGCTATTTTGGCTCTCGGGCCAACGTGTGTACAGACGCTAACCATGTCAGGCTTTGCGTTTATCAGCATTTCCCTGTAATCCTCGTAAAGCTTNGATTCAGAAAGACCCCATCGTTCACCGAAAGTCTTCCTCTGCTCAGGGAACGTGTCGGCCGCGCCGACGACTTCTACTTCGGGAACTTCGCAATAACTACCCATATGACTGAAGGGTTCTAACCAACCACTCCCTACTACTTCATCATCAATGGTGTCTGCAATCCTACCCAGTCCAATTACCGCAGCTTTGTACCGCTTGTTATCCATGGTTGCTCTCCTCCTCTTGAGATAGTCCTGTGTTCCCTAAGTACTCAACCTTTGTGTACTAGCTAGTTCATGGCAATAACCGCCGTTGGATTCCTTCAGTTCGTCCGACCAGTCACGCCACATGTTGGGTTGTGGTGGGTCTAAACGGGTTTGATCCAAGTCATTTCGAGCGAAATCTCCCAGGACAGCTTGGCGTATGACTCCCGAGTAATTGTGGCTTGCCATGTGAGCTAAACGGTGGTGCCATAACACTACGTCACCGGCTTTACCCCAACATTCGACGGGTTCCGTATCTTTTTCTATACGCGCAAGTTCAGCATGGTATTCGGGTGGGTTAGTTATTCCTCGTAAGCTGGGTAAATGCTCGTAACTTGGCACCCGAGCCTGGTCGTATTGCATCCAGAAAGTCGGGTACAACCTCTTGTGGGATTTAGGCCACACCTTGAAAGCACCTCCGTCGGGGGGTACGTCGTGAATTAGGCCAACAGCTCCGAAATGAAACGGGTGCGCATCAGTGTGCGCTTCATCTGGTTCCCTGGCTTGGTCGCCGTATGGAAGGGTGCAGTAAATACCTCTAACTCCTGGTAGTTCCCCAACTACAGGTTGCCTTACTTTGTTTTTGCCGAGTAGTTGTTCAGCTACAGCGCAGAGTTTAGGGGAGTAAATGAGCTGGATGAATTTGGGGTCCGTGCGGATCGAGCGTAACTGCCACTTGAAGCCTTCACGCCGATGCTCAAGATCTTTATTTATGTCGGCCGTTGAGAATGGACCCACGTGAGTTTGGGGTTCATGGCGTCTTAATGAACAGTCGGTTGGTAATGCTTCCCAAAGGCGATCTCGCGCCCAAGTGCAGAGGTCAACATCGAGTGCTCCTGGGAGCAATAAGTAACCATTGTCCTTGAAAAAAGCAATCTGCTCGGAGGTGAGGGGTTTTTCCGACTGGTTGTTGTTAATCAACATAGGTCGCCCCCTTCGGTTACGTTTTTACTTGATTAGCTTGCCACCAATTGTACGGTATTTCCTCGTCCATATCTCGGAAGAGATTCATTAGTTTTTCAACGCGTTCCGGATGCGCAGCATACACATCGTGTGACTCCCCAACGTCGTTTGTCATGTCGTAAAGTAACGGGCGATCTAAGTGCGATTCAGCCTTTGAGAACATTGTTGGAGCGGAGTGCATATGCAGTTTGAATTCTCGATCTCTTACTGCCCATAAATTCTGGTCTCGCCAACCATCGAAGAAGAAGAATGCTTCTCGTTCGCTGCGTTTCCCTTCCTTAATGGTGGGCAGAATATCGATCGAATCCATGATGACGTCAGTTGGAAGTTCTTGGCCTGTTAATGACGCGAAGGTAGCGAAGAAATCAATGTGGGCTGCTAAGTCATCCACTCTTCCTGAGGGTATGGTTCCGGGCCAGGAAATTACGCATGGTACTCGACCTCCTCCATCCCAGCATGTGCCTTTTTCACCTCGGAGTGGCCCTGCGCTTCCTCCTAATTCGTGATAGCTTTTCCAAGGACCATTATCGCTCGTAAAAACAATGAGAGTGTTCTCGAGTATTCCTTGTTGTTTGAGGTTACGAACAATTTCTCCGATGGACCAGTCGATCTCTTCAACCACGTCACCATAAATTCCTCCGCGACTCTTTCCGCGGAATTCTTCAGAAGGCCAGAGTGGTACGTGAGGCATGTTGTGCGCTAGGTAAATGAAGAACGATTCATCCGAGTGGGCATTTATGAACTCGTTAGTCTCTCGGGTGTAACGTTGCGTGAATTGAGTCTGCCGGGCGGGACGTTCGACAAGGTCGCGCTGTCGGTAGATTGGTACATCGAAGGTATCTGCCTCTCCGGCAACGTAATTTGCGTGTTGGAAGCTTTTGTAATTCTCGTACTCGAAATCACCAATTGGAAAATGGTCGTTACTTGAGGGAGTACCGTAGTAGTAATCAAAACCGCGATCGTTTGGGTGCAAGCCTTCTTCCATACCCAAGTGCCATTTGCCGATCAGGGCAGTGTGATAATCAGCTCTTTTAAGCATGTCGGCCATTGTGTCGACTTCACGGAAGTCAGGACGACCGGGGTACCGGCCGGTCATGAGTCCAGCGCGACTTGGGTGGCATATGGGGCTTGAAGCGTAACAATTAGTCCAACGTTGACCTTCATTAGCTAGGGCATCAAGTTCGGGAGTATCGATTGTTGGACTGCCGTAGCACGACAGGTCACCGTAACCAAGGTCATCGCAGAGGACGAAAATAATGTTGGGGGGTCGATCAGTTGGCATTAGTGTTCCCTTTCTTAATGGCTGGGTTGTCTCCACGTACCACCATGGGGGCTATACGTTTGTTACGCCTTACTTTTTCAGCCATGAAAGCCTCGCTAGCTTGCACTTCCTTGTTAGCTTTGTAAGTTCCGGGCGTCCGAGCGTAACGAAAGTCGATGCTAATTCGGACGGAATTACTTTTGTTAATTTTACTGCCGTGGAAAGTCATGTTTGTGAACATCATGATGTCACCAACGTTCATTGGTACTGGCACGGGTTCACCTCGTGCTTCTACATCCTCGAATGAACGCATTCGTCCGTTTTCGTCCCGAGCGCTATCGATTAAATCCCAACGGTGACTCCCGGGTATTACGTATAGGCAGCTGTTAACCTCATTGACGTTTACTAGGGGAAGCCAGACTGTAACTATGTGCGCNTGTCGTGTTTCTTGCCCGTAGTATTGACTATCTTGATGAAACCTGAATGGTGTTTTGTCGCTATTAGGTAGGTTAATGCGAAGCATGTGATCACCGTTGCAGGTGATGTGAGGACCCAACTGTGACTCGAGTGCATTAAGGATCCCTGGGTGTTCCATTAAGGTTTTTAATTCTGGCCCGATTGGTGGTAATTGCCATTCTTGGAGGCTACCGAGTTCCTTACTATCATGTATAGCTGCTAGGCGGTCTTGAAATGGTAGGTCTTCGTAGAGATTACTGATTTTGCCGGCAGCCATGAGAGCGCGGGCGTAAGTATCAACTTTTTCACGAATTAAGTTCAGGAAGGGTTCCATTTCAACTTGTGGGATCGCTTGACGAACAACGGTGTAACCATCGTTCTGGTAATCACCCAAAGTTTCTTTGAGCATGAGGTCCCCCCTTAGATTAATACCTTTATTGTACGGCACCTTAAGGGCAACCTGGTTCTTACGCGCATTAATGATCCGATTATGTTTTTGGTGGGTTAGACTCTACCGATTTAATATGGTCAATTGATATTGAAGCACAAGAGGGCTGGAGCTACATCCGCGAACATATTACTGAAGATTTGGTTAGCTGGACTTCAGTATCTGACCCCGGTGACGAGTGGTACTTGGAGGATAATGGAAACAAGGGCATATAACAATGCATTCGTATCAGCGTGCATTTCACTTTTTATACCTTTGTTTATTTGGGGAAATGTTGTTGCTTTCCTACCATGGTTAGCAAACAATTTAGAGCTTCCCGATACTACACTCGGTTTTTTATTCATGGTTTTTGCTGTTATTCAAATTACTGTAAGTCAAATATCAGGAAGAGTTATCATCCCAAGGCTTGGGTCCAAGAAAACATTAGCTTTAGGAATGTTAATAATATCAACAGCACCAATTTTTATTGGATTAGCAAATGATACTTATTCATTCGTTCTATCATTTATTCCACAGGGTATTGGTATGGGAATGATTATGCCCACAGGTACTGCAATAACGGCTTTAGTGGAATTAAAAACAAAAAGAATACTACAACCACTTTTTTTAGCTTTTGTAAGTATAGGTTTTTTGTTTGGCGCACTGAGTTCTGGTTTGTTTCAATATAGTAATGTTCATCCACCTTACGCACTTTCTTCATTATCGATTGTTGCGCTGATTGGTATTTTTTTAATTTTCAAATATGGCCTACCCAATAAATTGGAAACCTTTGAAAAAGCAGAACAATTTAGATTCCCAGAGAAGAAAATACTCCTCTTTGGCCTCTATGGATTTATTTTCTTTGCTACATCAGGAATCATCGGTGATTGGGCAGCACTTTGGTTTGCTAGGGATTTAAAAACTACTGCTTTAGTCGCTAGTTTGGCCATAACAGCTTGGGGTGCTGGAGTATCTATAGGAAGGTTATTGGGTGCAAAGTTAATAGAGCTAACAAACCAAAAATTTGTTGGTATTTATATGGGTATTTTTGGTTGCGTAATATTGTTTATATCTATAATTATTTATAATCCATATTTAATTTTATTTAGCATTTTAATATTTGCTTTTTGTGTAGCCAATTTTTACCCAATTGTCGTGAGATACGCGTTAAGTCAAACAACTGAAAGTTTAAATACAACTGCTTCTAATTTAAT
>PAMQ01000010.1 GCA_002707365.1 Trueperaceae bacterium | reverse complement strand
CACAGCACTGGATGCCCTTGGTCACTTGGGTCTTAGTGCCACTCCGGCTGTACCAGAAATATTAGCTCTGCTGAGAACCAACAAAAACTCCCAATGGACCGAAAAGCTACGACGTGAATGGAGTGGCGCAGAGGTGGTGCGAATGAACGCGGTGATGGCGCTCCTGAGAATCGGCTTGCATGAACATAATGTGGAAGAAAGTTTGTTAAACGCGTTAGGGGATGATTGCGGCTACGTTAATGGTTTTGCCATCGAAGCGCTTTTACGTTTCGACTCACCAACCGCCTTACGTGGGACACTGAATCATTTGCATACACATCGTTGGGACGACACTCTCATTCGCAACGTACGTACCTTTTAAGGAGCACAATCATGTCTCTCACGCACATCACAAACAATACCTAGTTGATTAGTTGCTAAGCACCAGCTTATTTGTCTTGCGACAGAAGTGGTAGTTCAGGGATCAAGGCGGTAAACACGTACGGCATTATCTCTGTAGATCTTACGTTGCTCACTTTCACTTGTACCCGACAGGTACCAATCAAAGGCAGCGACCCATTCCCGGTATTCTGCTGCCTGCACCACCACCGGCCAGTCACCACCAAAAACAAGGCGGTCAGGACCAAAGGCGTCTAAAACCGTGTCGAGATAAGGCTCCAGCTCCTCACGGGACCAGCTTTCCATATTAGCCTCAACCACCATCCCCGAGATCTTACAAGTAGTGTTACTAAACTCGGCAAGCTCACAGATCTGGCTTTTCCAAGGATGTATTGAGCCATCAATAATGTCGGGCTTTCCGATATGATCAAGAATAAAGTGCACGTTCGGACAGCTACGTACAAGTTCTATAGAATTAGCGAATTGGTCACTTCCCTTAATGCAGATGTCGAAAGACAAGGAATAATTCTCTAGTAGCTTGACGCCCTCAACGAAGCTAGGCTTGAGGCAGAACTCTGCGTTTGGTTCGAACTGAATTATGCGTCGAACACCCTTTACTTGTGGGATATCAATAAGTTTGTCGAGATCCTCGACAGCAGCTGCGCCCTTTTCAAGGGGCGCCCAGGCAACAATGCCTTCGATCCGAGGATCCTCACGGGCAACTTCAGAAACCCAGCGGGCTTCTGCCAAATATTGATCAGAAGCAACCTCGCACTGCAAAAACACCATCTTGTCAATCATTAAACCTGCCGTTGAACGTTGATAATCCTCAATCAGATATGACTTGTTTAATATAGGGATGTCATCGAGCCATTCGTACCGAAACTTTTCCGGATCCCATATATGCAGGTGAGTATCAACAATACCAAAGTTAGGCACACTAATCTTCTCCTTAATTACTCGAGGGTACCTCGTAACCATAAGACGCCATAGCAGGACCTAAGAAGTCAAAGAAATTAGGTCCGTCATCGTTCTTGAAAAGCTTCACACGGTCAGGCCTGACCACGATACGAGCAAGCTTCATTGATAGGAAATCCTCAAGTCGTTCAAGTTCACGCTCTTGGTTCATTACGAAGTCTTCGTAACGTACTTGAATCCAATGAGCTGGTTTTGGAACAGCATGTATGAGGTCGTGTTGGTATTTCCAGGAAATCGCTCTTCTGCGCCGTTCGTCTTCAGTGTCGGGGTAACGGATCCCAAAATCACGTAGGTCATCAGTCTTGTGCTCAGAGAGAATACCGTCACGTGGATTTCGTACCCAAAAGATAAACTTCGTTTCGGGAAACATACGTTCGACCCAAGGATAGACTAGTGTTGTCTCCGGTAGTTTCCATCCTCTGTGCTCAGATTTATTTTCTAGGACCGTCCGCAAGTATTGTTCCACGAGTTGTACAAAGCGCGGTGGTATTTCAGATTCCAAGGCTTTGCTAAAGTCCCAATTTAGAGTACCTTTCCACTCTACGTAACGGGCGAAGACACGACAGGCATCGTACATATGCCAGGGTGGAATCAAGTCAGCTGACGGGTTTAGATTCTGGCCCATGAACACCCCGCTGGAATACAACGTCTGAGAGATCATACGGGTTCCAGAGTGTCCCCGACCTAGCACCGTGATTAGTGACAACTTACTTTCACTGCTCCTTCTTAATGATGATGACCTGTCCTGTTTCCCATGATTCAACAGCTGCCTCAATAATGCGCTGTACACGAAGAGCGTCAGCACCCGAAGCGTTAATGTCCTCTGGAGCAACCTCATCTAGATTCTGCTGGACCCATTCATTGATACGACTATCAAACGTTTCAGCGAAATCCATCATGCCACCGACGTAACTATAGCGTTCTATCTCCTGTGAGTACCGTGGAAAAAACTCTAGCTGCTGACAAGCTTCAAGGAGCAAAAAGCGAGCCTTTGAACCTACTACCTCGAGGGTCTCGAGGCCATAACTTCCTCCCGCATCGTAACTACCAGTTAAGTGTCCTACAACACCACTCTTGAACAACATATTGACCTGGACGTTAGACCAAATTTTACGGCCCTCACCCTTTTTGAAAAATGCTTGAACCTTATCAACATCACCCGCGAAGTAACGCATCACGTCAAGGGAATGTGGGTGTAGAGCCCGCATGTGGAAGTGAGGGGAACTTTCATTAGGATTGTTAATCCACATTTTCATATTGATAATGTTTAGTTCGCCAAGTCGGCCGTCTTGCACCCACTGCTTGGCCCGTAACGCTGCAGGCGTGAACCGGTGGTTAAGATTAATACCGTACCGGAGATTATTCTTCTTGGCCAAAGCCACCATCGCCTCTGCCTCAGGAATCTTATTAGAGATAGGCTTCTCACCCAAAACCGGAATTCCCTTGTTAAGAAGATCCATCGTCGGCTGATAGTGATGACTCCCGTTCTCTTCGCCCGCTGTACAGACGCTGGCAATATCAATCTCAAGATCACTTTCGAGCAACTCTGCCACAGAAGCAAATGGTTTAGCACCAACCTTTTCAGCAGCTTCTCTTGCCAGCTCATATTCCATATCTACAAAGGCCACGACCTCGCACTCAGGGTGAGAATCATAGACCCTCGCATGATTGTTACCAATACCACCTGCCCCGACAACTGCAACTCTCAACGTCATGACGTTATCTCCTAAGTGTAGATAGGGGAAACCAACCTGCCAGCACCTACCCTAAATATTGATTACCCAGCCCTTAGTTGTACTTTAACCGAATAATACTGCGAAGATGGGAACTTATTAGGCCAAAAAACAAAAATAATTGTTTAGTACTTTGAGCCATACTTTACGTACTGCATCTCAGTCCCCGGTCCGGAAACTTGGATACTATTAGAGCCCAGTGCTACAGTTAAACCCTTAGTTGATGAAGCCTTTATATTCTGTCCATTAATGCTCGAGATCGAGAAGACAAATTCGACAATATTGCCCCCACCGAGCAGAAAGAGATGGGAGAGGCCTTGCTTAACAAAGAACAAATCGCCCAATACCATTCTGATGGCTTCCTTAGCGTCGAAAGTGTTATCGACAAGGACTTAGTCACGGAGCTCCAGAAGGTAACAGATGGCTTCGTAGAGCGCTCCCGTGCCGTTAAAACACACACTAAAGTCTTTGATCTTGAACCTGGACATACGCAGAACAAACCCAGGTTAAGGCGTCTTAATGTCCCTGTCGAACAACACGCAGTATACGGCCGAGCAATGCGTGACAGCAATGTATTGGATATTGTCGCACAGCTAATTGGTCCTAACATTAGGACCAACGGGAACAAGCTCAACATGAAGTCGCCCGGATACGGTAGCGCTGTAGAATGGCATCAGGATTGGGCCTTCTACCCTCACAGTAATGACGACTTGCTCGCCGTTGGAGTGGCCATGGACGATATAACTGAGGCCAACGGCTGCATGATTATGATTCCTGGCTCCCACAAAGAGAAAATTTACGATCACCATCAGGATGGACGTTTCGTTGGGGCGGTCACAGAAAAGGTAGAAACATCTTCCGAAGCTGTACCAGTCGAGGTTGGAGCAGGTGGAATCACTATCCACCACGTTCGGACTTTGCACGCATCGGCACCAAACCACTCAAATAAACCTAGGCGGCTTCTCTTATTTCAGTATTGTGCAGTTGACGCGTGGCCACTTATAAAACTACCTGAATGGACAGCATTCAACGCTGACATATTGCGTGGAGTACCAACTAACCACCCGCGCTTAGAACCGGTGTCTGTGAAAATACCTTTACCTCCCGCTGAACGGGACGGTTCGATTTATGAGAGCCAAACACTCTTGAAGAAAAAACTTCTGGGCGGGCCTCAGTAAAAAACGGTAATCACAACCCCATTGTTACCCAGGAACATCGACCACCAAAAAGCTAATCTTTAGATAAGGAGGAATAATAATCAACCTATAAAGCCCCCAGAGCCAGCAAGGTGGTGCTGTTAACAATCATCTTCGAGGCTTAATTCGCCAAGGGAAGTCTCACCTGGTTCGATGAACTCAGCGGTTGGGCTCTCTATACGTCCATATCCGTTCCAAATCTTTAGGCCGAGCAAGGCCAGGAGGTCGAGTGAAGCTTCCTCAATAACTTCCCTCGCCACGCCGACGGTATAATTCTCTTGGGTTCGAAACTGCGGCCCACAAAAAGTGGTTAATAACCCAAAACGAGAACCACCGCTGATGTTGGCGCCCGTGCCATGCCAAATCCGACCATCAAAAATTACAGCTGTCCCTGCAGGAGCCTCAACCGCGATTGTTACAAGTTGAGCATCACGTTCTTTGTTGGGCCTACGACCAAAACGGTGACTACCCGGAACGAGACGTGTGCCGCCATTTTTCTCGGTGAAGTCGTTAAGCATCCACATGACATTAACTGCTGTCACAGGTGCTATTAATGGCGCATCCTGAGTATTTAAGCCATTGCTCAGGTTGCGGGTTATCGATCCAGCTGGGACCTCTGAACCTTCGCTCGGCACGGGCTCTGGCATCCACCACTGGTCAGTGTGAAGATCCATTGCCACGCCTCCCGGCTTGGCAATGTTAGCTGCAAAACTAGATAACAGGTAATGGTCACCAAGGACGTGATCAATGAGAGTTCTAACGGGTTTAATGGCGAGTACCTCGCGGAAAACACGACCCTTATTGATTAACATCCAAACCCGCTGATTTACTCCCCCTTGTTCCTCGGTAAAAACATTTGGTTGCAACTCACCATGCTCGTTGCGAAACTCACCCCACTGTTGTTTAGCCCCACCATCTTCAAAGGCTAGACCTAAGTGCTTCTCAGCAGCGGCCTGATCTTCGAGTCGCTCCCGCATCATAGATACCTGTATCGTAGTTAGGGCTTTAGCAACCAGGGCATAGCCAAACTCATCGATATCAGCTTTGGCCTGATTTAAGTCTCTCGTAAGTTGAGGCAACTGGTTCATGTCGATCCTCCGTTTGACTTACTGAAGACGCTATTTGAAACACCTTGAGCGCAGCATAGCGTAAAGCAACTATTATGGGACACGAGTATCATTTCAGAGTCTGTGTTTGACCGGGACGCCCTAAGAACAGGAAGCAGAGCGAACCGAAGAGGGTTAATACCGCAATACTACTAAAACCGTGACTGTACGTTCCAAACCAATCAAGACTCAGTCCGCAGACGATTGGTCCCAATGCTGATCCCACCATGACTATCACTTGAGAGAAACCGGTGATCTTTGCGAAAGAATGACGGCCAAAGAAGTCAGCCTTCAGGGCAGACATCATGGGGCCTCTTAGGCCCCAAGAAATGCCTTGGGTAATAGCGAAAATGTAGAGGGATAACATACTCGTTCCTGTCACAAGGAGAACTAGGGCAACAGTATGGCCCAACATTCCTATGCTAGCCAGGTAGTGGCGAGGAAAACGATCCCCAAGATAGCCACCAGCAAGTTTTCCAACGAGGGACATTGCAGTCACGATCGCTAAGAAAAATGCGCCACGTTCAAGCGAATATCCCTTTGTTATGAGATGATTTACGAAATGAACTCCTATTGCTGAAACAGCTGTAACCGCCAAACCGTGCCCAAGTGAAACTAGCCAAAACGCTCGAGTCTTAAGGGCTTGACGAGCAGACCTGACTTCGATTTTCGTGGTTGCTGATGATTCTATTTCATCTGGTTCCTCTATTCCATCTGGCTTGAGTCCTATGTCTTCAGGACGGTTTTTGAACGACCTAACTAAGGGGAAGCCAAGTAGAATAATAACGCCCGAGGCAAGGGCAACCTCGCGCCAACCAAAGAAAATCAAAGCGCCCGCTAACAAGGGAGCCATCAACCCACCAATCGTCATCCCTATCGTCATGAGTGACAGTGCAGTCGCACGTCGCCTCTCAAACCAGTTGACCATCACTGCAGCCAAGGAGATCATGCCGGTGAGGGTGGCACCAAACATCATGACCAGCTGAGCTAAATAAAAGGTTGATAGGGAATTTACCAGACTGAATGACACCAGACCCACCACGATGAAACCAATGCCAACTGTCATGACGGCTTTCGGGCCATAACGGTGAAGCAACCAACCTTGGATGGGACTTAGAATCGCTGCTAATATTTGTTTCAATACAACGGCCAAGGAGATAGCTGTCGTACTCCAACCAAACTCACTTTGCAAAATTGGGAAGTAAAGGCCGAAACTAGAAAAGAAAAGGGCGTGCAATGGGATCTGAAGAGCTACTGCAAGCCCCACCATCCACCAGCCAGGAAATACACCCCGCAATCGGGCACTCTGCTGTTCCTTCCAAGACCTAAGAGTTGTCATTTATCATTGCTCTGGCAATTCATTAAGCAATATCATCGCACGCATAGGAGTCGTCAAGGGGAATTAAAGATTTACTTCTAAGATGGGAGGAAGATACTGGGTAGGGAGTAAACATTGCTCTCCAGTACACGCATGGGGAATGATTCATCTTTTAGTGACGTATCTACCCACCCTGTCTAATAAGGTCCCGCCAACAACCTAAACAATAACGGTAAGGTTTACCCCAACAAGTATACTTGAACCTGTCATGAAAGGTTTTTGACACCCATGCTTCTAAATAGAGAAAGCAGGTGAACTCCATGAAAGTCGTCTGCATTGGTGAGTCTCTGATCGACTTTAAAGATACCGGTCACCTAAACTTCCAAGGCTTCGTTGGGGGGTCACCTCTTAACGTGGCAGTGGCAACCTCGAGGCTTGGTGGTTCGGTCGCCTTCGCATCAAAGGTATCGACCGACATGTTCGGTGAAGCGATAATCAATTTTATGATCAATAACGAAATTGATACCCGTTTTGTGGAACGAGGAGACGAGCCGACGACTCTAGCGTTTGTCTCTGAACAAGACGGAGACGCTCATTTCAAATTCCTTGGTAACGGCACAGCCGACACCTGTTACGACCCTAATCCTCTACCTAAGTTTCCTGGTACAGTCCGCTTTATTCAGTACGGATCAATTAGTCTTCTCAGCGAACCGATGGCTAGCAGCGTACAAAGACTATTAACCATTAACAAAGGACAAGCCATGACCGTGTTCGATCCGAACATAAGGCCCGCCCTCATCACCGATCGACAGGCCTATATGCAGCAACTCGAGGTTTGGTTGTCACTTGCTTCGCTAGTTAAGGTCAGCACCCAGGATCTTAACTGGCTATACCCCGATGAAAACCCGCTTGCTGCTGCCAAGACTTGGCTCGCCCACGGTCCAGTAGCGATAATCACCACCCACGGACCAAAAGGGGCTACTTTACTACGCACTGGTTACGAACCCATCGGAATAGCAGCCCCTGAAATCGAAGTAGTAGATACCATTGGTGCTGGTGATACCTTTACTGCAGCGTTAATGGTTGCCCTATTAGAGGTAGGACTCCCTCTCAAAGAACTACCTAAAGAAATTTGGCTCAGTAGCCTGCGCTTTGCTATCTCAGCGGCGGCCCTAAATTGCACACGCGCGGGTGCTAATCCACCTAACAATGATGAGGTAAGTCAGTTTATGAACCAGCCACGACAATAGGGTCATTACTCGGACCTTCCCTCGTCAGTTCATAATCTTCGAGTGTGAAGTGAATACGAACGGTGCTATCGTCCAATTTGTAGAACACTTCCGCCTCCTCTACATGCTCGGTGGTTCCGGGTACAGCCATCATGGGGGTGCGGACTTTACTCAAATAACGTTCCCGTACTCTCACAGGCAAACTTACTAGGTGTTTCCTATAAAGATCCGTCTTGCGTAAAGCAACACCAGCCCACCGGCCATTTAACCAACGAAGTAACACCCATAATCCTGCCACTAAAGTGCCAGTAACTAAACCCCACCAGACGCCCGCAGGCCCCATTTTAAAAACCACCCCAAACAAGTAAGCAGCAGGTACCGCGATTAACCAACGTCCCAACAGATTGCCGACGAGGCCCGGGGTTGTATCGCCAGCACCGCGTAGGGCCCCATTACAAATCATCGAGAATGCCAGCACAGGGAGGCTTAGAGAAACAATTCGGATGTATGAAGTCCCTGCCGACACGACCATCGGATGAGCACTAGGGTCAAACAGTTTGACCAACCCCGGGGCAAATATTATCAGTGGTATCCCTAATACTGACATCACTATCATCCCTAGAAGAATTGCGGCGCTGCCTCGGCGCCTGGCCTCATCAACCTGCCACGCCCCAAGTGACCGACCCACCATGCTGGTGGCGGCTATGCTGATAGCGAGACCCGGCATGAAGGCTAGGGACTCGACCTGAAGACCAATAGCTACAGCTGCAGCACCGTAGCTTCCTGCTGCAGTGGACGTAACAATACGGATTACGAACAACTGGCTGGTGTTACGTACTAATCCCTGTAACCCTGAGGGGATACCTATCGCTAGTAGGTCTCGAAACATCCGCCAATCCGGCAGGTAGCTTCCTGGCCTAATATGAACCACGTTCCGTCCCGAATAAAAAAGCACTAAGCCTGCTGCAACTCCTAACATTCTGGCCAATATAGTGCCCAATGCAGCCCCAGTCACACCCAGTTCTGGAAAAGGTCCTGGCCCGAAGATGAGAAGGTAGTTGAACAATATATTTAATAGGTTTATCGCGCCACTCAAAAACAACGGTGTGATAGTATCGCCAGCCCCCTGCATTAAGCTGCTGACCAACCAGTTGCCAGCAAGGAACACCGTTCCTAAAAACAACAACTTTAGATACTGAGTGCCCAAAACTACAGCTAAGGGATCTCCCGAACCGTTAAGGAAACGCAGAGCTGGCTCGGAAAGAAACCATCCAGCTACAGTGAGACCCAATCCAAGGAGCACAATTAGCGAGATCGATTGACGAGCTACGAAACTAAGCCGGTTAGGATCTCGCGCACCTTTGGCTTGCGCCACGAGTGCCATAGCACCGGTGTTCACCGATAGTGCAGCAATAATCACCAAAAGACGGATCGAGTTGCTCATCCCAACCGCAGCAATTTCTATTGGCCCTAAACGGCCAACCATGAACACGTCAGCTATATTGACCAAGGTCAAGAGGATGTTCGTTAGGATCACTGGCAAAGCGAGGCGCCAGACCTGATTTAGTAGTTGGAAGTCTCGGAGCAATGACAGCACAACTAGTCACCCTACCTGGTTTGGAGCCCCCCAGTAACTACATTTCCATTTATCAGCTCGGTAAGTTTCAGTAAGCTTTTACCCCGTCAGTACCTGCCAGGACGGTATTGCGAGCTTTTTCTCACGTCCTGAAACACTCCCCCAATGACACCCATCGGCGAGTCGAGAAAAGGGTTAGGTGTCAGCCTCAGGTTTTAAACTCATGTTGGTACATACCTACGGATTCTTCTACTGCCCTCATGACGTTCGGCATTGGTGGCGCCACCGCCACCAATGCCCCTATTGATATACAAGTTCCAATACACTTGTAAGTAAAACCGTCCCTTATCGGTAAGCCTCACATGAGTGATGTACCTGCGGGTACTGCTATTCTTAGAACTCAACAAAGTCGTACCAGGATTAGACAGATAGGGGTCGATCATAGTGATTGAAACAAAATACGAAATCTTCGATGAGCGCTTCGAGAAACTCATTGTTCCGAACGCAAAGCTGGAAATGCTTGGTACTGGAACCATTTGGGCTGAGGGCCCTGTATATTTTTCTAATGGGGAGTACCTACTATGGAGCGATATTCCCAATGACCGGATCATGCGGTGGTCAGAATCTGATGGAATTACTACCCACAAGCAACCAGCTACCTACACGAACGGACACACCCTTGATCACCAGGGGCGATTACTTAGCTGCTCACATGGCGCCCGCCGCGTAACACGTACTGAACACGACGGCACAATTACCGTGCTGGCGGACAACTACCTGGGTAAAAAACTCAACTCTCCTAATGACATTATTGTCAAAAGTGACGGCACAATCTGGTTTACAGATCCTCCCTATGGCATTCTCAGTGACCACGAGGGTCACAAAGCCCCTCAAGAACAGGCTGGTTGTTACGTCTACCGGTTAGACCCTGAAGCTGGTCATCTTGAAACTGTTGCTACTGACCGAGTCAAACCGAATGGGCTCGCTTTTAATCTTGACGAGAGCATACTTTACGTTAGTGACACTGCTATTTCTCACGACGAGAAAGGTTGGCACCATATTTTTGCTTACGATGTTATTGACGGCATAGAACTGGCAAACAGCCGGATCTTCGCTGAGGTAAATCCTGGTTGTTCTGATGGCTTCCGACTTGATATTAATGGTTACATATTCACCAGTAGTCAGGACTCAATTCAGGTTTTCAGCGAGAAGGCCGAGCTTCTTGGCAAAATCATGGTGCCAGAGGTAAGCGCTAATTGCACCTTCGGTGGTCAGAACAAGAGTCGCCTCTTCATTACCGCTACAACTTCGATGTACGCTATCGAGTTGAACACTAGGGGAGTCCAAACAACATAATGAGCAACACAAGCAGTAAAGGAAGGCATAACCGATGGTTATTCACTGAAGTCGGTCGTCTCCCAGATGCGAACGATAATGTTGGCGTGGCCACTCGTAGGTTGGAAGCAGGTGACCAAATAATATTTAGGGGTAATGAAATAACGCTCGATTGTACAATCCTGGAAGGTCACCGTTTCGCTGTCGAAAGTATCCCCGCTGGAACCCCCCTTCTGTCGTGGGGCCTACCGTTTGGCCGAGCTACCCAACATATTGACGCTGGTAAGTATGTGTGCAACACAGGAATGCTCGAAGCTCTGGAACATAGGAGTACAAATGCTCAGCTTCCGGAAGAACCTAACTTTGAAGACGAGATTGTCCCTTACGAGCTAGATGAAGAATCATTCATTCCAGCACAGCAGGTTTTTCCAGTCATGGACAATCGCAGTTTTTTAGGGTATCACCGCTCTGGTGATCGCGGTGTCGGTACCCGGAACACTATAGTGCTACTGGCTGTAAGTTCGCTAGCTGGGGGCTACGTGAAGAAACTCGAGGAGCACTTCTCGGGCGTCTCGGACACTTTCGCTAACATTGACGGAATCAAAGCTGTCGCCCATACAGAAGCTGGAGACGAGCGTGAACCTAACAACCGGGAACACGTGCTACGCACTCTTGCGGGTTTCGTTGTTCATCCTAACGTTGGAGCGGTCCTCATTGTGGATCGTGGTCATGAAGTAATAACGGGTGAGGACCTACGTAACTATCTCATTAAGAACGATTACCCCCTTAACGCTGTACCACACTACTTTCTTTCTTTAAAAGCTCCTCTGGAAGAGGATTTGAAACACGGTCAAGTTTTAATACAGGAATGGTTGGAATCTATTAAGGACACATCTGCTATCCCAACACCTGTATCGGAACTCAAGATTGCCCTGCAATGTGGTGGTTCTGACTCCTTTTCTGGTATCTCTGGAAACCCTCTCGCGGCTTGGGTAGCCCGCGAAATTGTTCAGCGAGGTGGAGCTGCAAACCTAGCGGAAACCGACGAACTAATCGGAGCCGAAGCATATGTCTTGCAAGCCGTTCGAGATCTTCCGACAGCTCGCGCTTTCCTGGAGGCCATCAAGCGATTCAAAGAGAGAGCTGCCTGGCATGGCGCCACAGCAGAGGGTAATCCTTCTGGTGGAAATAAACTACGTGGGCTGTACAACATCGTCTTAAAATCTATCGGGGCGGCAAAAAAGAAGCATCCCGACGTACGGCTTGATAAAGTTGTTCAATACGGAGAGCCTATGTGCGAACCCGGCTACTACTTCATGGATAGCCCAGGTAATGACCTCGAAAGTATCGCTGGACAGGTTGCCTCAGGTTGCAACCTTATTTTTTTCGTAACGGGGAACGGCTCGATAACAAACTTCCCTTTTGTACCAACGATAAAGATCGTCACCACCACTGAGCGATTCAAGTTGCTGTCGTCCGATATGGACGTAAACGCAGGTGCGTTCCTCGAGGATATCGAGATGGATGACCTCGGTAGTCAGACTTTTGACCTCGCGCTTGAAATAGCCTCGGGACGCCTGAGCGTTGGTGAAAAGGCAGGTCATTCCCAAGTGCAGATCTGGCGTAATTGGCAACAGAAAGATAGCCACGCCCTACCTAACCTACTTAGACCAACTTCGGTTCTTGTTAAACCCCATACTGTAGAAGGTAAGCCAAACGAGAACTTTGTACGGTTGCTCCGAAATTCTGAGGCTGATCTGTTTCCTCGGATCGGCCTGATCTTGCCGACAAGTTGCTGTGCTGGGCAGATCGCCGGAATGGCAGCCACTAGTCTTAATAAGATGGGGCAAATTCGACCCGGTGGAATCGATCGGTTTGTTGCTCTAGTCCATACGGAAGGTTGTGGTGTAGCTGGTGTGAATGATCTCCACTCCCGGACTTTACTCGGCTACCTCTCCCACCCCTCAGTACACTCTGCTTTGCTCCTCGAACACGGTTGCGAAATAACACATAACGACTTTATGCGACACCAACTTTCTACGCTAGGGCTTGATCCAAAAAATTACGGATGGGCCAGTATTCAGCTTGACGGTGGCATTAATTCCGTTATCGAAAAAATGTCAACCTGGTTTGCAAAACAATCCAATTCCGCTACAGAATCTGTAATTGGTGCTGGTATTCATCTTTCATTAGGCTTGCTAACCTCTGGACAACCTTCATCATTAGCTGCTCGCACATTCGGCGTTTTAACCCAAGCGGTCGTTGGGGCCGGTGGCAGTATCGTGATTCCACAAAACTCTGAGCTACTAACTAACGATGATTTCCTTAAAATGATTATAGGCAATACTTTACCTGCACCCACCTTGACCTACGGGCAGACCATAAAAACTCCCGGTTTTCACATCATGGAAGCCCCCACTAAACACTGGGTAGAGACCATTACTGGCCTTGGAGCTACTGGTGTCACAGCACTCATTGGACTTGTTTCTGATAGTACGCAACAGGTTCATCCTTTGCTTCCACTACTTCAAGTTACTTCCGACCAAGAAACCTTCGGACGCTTAGAAGCTGATCTTGACCTCCTCCTTACAGACAATGCGAATAATAATGTTGAACACCTTTTGCAACTAGCTTTGAATGCTCAGGCTGGGAGGTCAATACCTAAATTAAGTAACCGCGGCCAGGAAGATTTTCAACTAACGCGAGGACTTCTTGGTATCTCTATGTAGATAAACCTATTTGGTTTTTACCAAACTGCATGTACAGGTACGGGCACTTTGAGGTCCGGCTGCGAAATAAGGAACAACAGTAAAGTCCAGAAAGGGAGATTAAAACATGGCTTTGATGTTACGAAACCACGAAATCCGTGGTCTTATGGGGATGTCTGATTACATATCTGCGGTCGAAGAAGGTTATCGCGAGGTAGGGATGGCAAAAGGCGTTGGTTTTCCACGAGAGAATCTTTGGATCGAAGGGGAACCTGACCCTGATGTCCGCGGCGGTCACCTTAGAGTCGGTAGTAAGGCCTCGTTTAAGTTTAAAGCTGCCCTACTACCTCGACTTGGTGGGGCAGGGGTGCAGGCATACACCACAGGTTTGGGAAAGGGTCTTGAGACCCTATTGTTCCTGTTTGACACACAGACGGGTACCTTAAGCGCCATAATGGAGGTTCTATACTATGATTGGCTCAAAACAGCCGCAGTAGCAGCTGTGGCTGCAGATCATCTTGCTCCTCAAGATAGCGAAGTTGTTGCACTTTTTGGGACTGGACGACACGCCCGCAGCCAATTACACGGCCTAAAAGAAGTCCGATCCTTGAAGAGGGTACAGGCGTTCAGCAGAAACCGTCAAAATCAGGAGGATTTCTGCCTCAAAATGACAGACGAACTTGGTATTGATGTGATCGCAACAACCAATCCTGCTGAGGCTCTCGAGGGAGCAGATATAGTCACTACAATTACTAACTCTCCGGTACCAGTTTTTGATGGGAAGTTGTTACCCCAAAAGCCTCTACATATTAACGCCATGGGAGCACATTACCCGTGGGTCCGAGAGATAGATGAATACACCGTTGTCCAAAGCCGAGTATTTGTTGACGAATTGCAACAAGGCCTCCAGGAGCAGGGAGAAATATTAATTCCCATGCAAGAAGGACAAATCGATGAATCTCACGTTCAGGGTGACTTGGGTGGCCTAATTTCGGGCAATATTTTTGGTCGCCAACCTGAAGCTGCATGGACCCTGTTTCTTTCGGGTGGTACTGGAATTGAGGATGTTTCTGTTGCAATCCGGCTGGTAGAAAAGGCGAAGGAAAAGGGAATTGGTACGGAATTCGGTTTCAACCAACCGTATGAATTTGAGTTCTGATAAATTTCTTTAAGTAATATGGTTACATTCTGTTTCACTTCTTTAATAGGGGTTAATTCTGATGCAAGATAATTGCGTAACTCAAAAAGACATTAAAGATTATCAAGAGTGTGGTTTCATTCAATACCCTAATTTCTTCACCACTTCCGAAATGGACCGGTTACGAACCGTTATCGATGAAGCGATCGCTTCGAACCGCGACCGTATAGTGGGGGTTGAAGGTGGCGGACGAAGTTCCAAGGAATACGAACAGGTTTTTAATCAGATGATTAACCTTTGGAGCGACTTTCCAGTAGCCAAGGAGTTCACATTCTCGAAACGCTTAGCCAATACAGGTCGACGTCTAGCTCAAGCTAAGCACGTGCACCTCTATCACGACCACGCAATGGTTAAGCCGGGTGGCCAAGAAAGCCGAAAAACTAACTGGCACCAAGATGCCCCCTACTGGCCAATGGATCCGGTGGGCTCGTTCAGCGCCTGGATTGCGGTGGATAATGTCACCATTGACAATGGTTGTCTGCATTTCGTTCCTAAATCCCACAAATTTGGTCGCCTTGAGCCAATAGAATTGGGTACTGAAGAAAGTATCGTATCGAAAATGCAGGACCGTGGTTTCGATGTAGCTGAACCTGAGGCTGTAGAAATGGAGGCGGGTGGAGTGACATTCCATCACGGTTGTAACTTTCATTTCGCTGGACCAAACCGCACCGATCAACCACGTCATGCGTTTGCCATAATTTACATTCCCAATGACGTCACCTACACAGGTACAAAACATGATCCTTCAAACTTGATAGGTAAAGAGCTGAAACCAGGTGACCTGTGGGAACACCCGAAGCACCCAATCCTGTCGAAAGAGTGAGGTAATCATAGCTTCGTCGGATACCCTTCAACAGCTAGCCGCTCACCCTGAATGGATCGCCCCACGTTCAGACACTCGAGTCTTTCTGGGCGAGCCAGGTGCACCAGAGGCTACCAAGACTACTGTTGAGCCTGGTAACGCCTTCTCACCAGGCATGATGAGTTTCGGCGTCACCTGGTGGTTACGCTTCCCTACCACCGGTTGTTTCTTCGCACCCGAGGAAGCTTCCCTAGAGACATTGCAGTGGCAATACACTGAGGGACACCTGCCAGCTATCATCTGTTCGACTAAAAGTCACAAGATCGATGTCCAACACACACTATTTCAGGATGGAACCGCTACGGAACGGAACGAGTCCGCTTGCGCCCTACTGGAGTTGACGAACCGTGGGGGAACGGCTATCGATATCCAGATCGGTGTAATACTGCGCTCGCTCGGCCCAGCTGGCGGTCCCTTGCAACACCTCGAGGTAAGCGACCAACAAATCAAGGGGCAAGGCAACAACACCTTGATGGCTCTCGACAAGACCCCCTCGGCGGCAGGTTGTGGTGTAGGCGACCCCTCGGCATTTGTAAGAGTGGGTACCATTCCCGACCGACAGGAGGCTCAAGACGCGGCAGGTTGGTGCTACGCCGTAGTGCGCTATGACGTGACACTCCCACCGGCAAAAACTTGGGCGGTAACGATGGATTGCCCCATCGTCTCAAGAGGGAGCTTAAACCGGGATCTACCCAGTACCGCCTCACCGAGGCCCGAACAATTCACTAACCGGCTTGACAAGCACCTTTTGACCTGGAGAAACCTATACGGTTCAATCTCAATAGAGGTACCTGACCCACAGTTCCGGGACTCCTTTTTCGCAGGATTAGGGCACATGATGACTGCGGTAGTCGGGGATCAAGCCCGCATCGCACCACTGAGCTACCCACTGCCATGGTTGCGAGACAGCATCTACATCATTCGCTGCTTCGATCTCGCGGGGCAGCATAAACTAGCCCGCTCAACGACGGAGCACCTAACTCGGAATGACTTTTTCGGGGGTTTCGGTGCTGAGGGAGATGCCCCAGGTCAGGGGATTTGGGCCATCGTTCAACACTACCAACTCACACAGGACCTGTCCTGGCTCCGCAAGGTCTATCCTGCTATCCGCCGCAAGGCCGAATGGCTTTATAGAATGCGTCGCGCTACCAAACCAATCACGGTCACGACCGATACGCCGGTCCTGGCGTTCACCCATGCTGCCCGCAACGCAGGTGTTATCTGTGTCGCCGGGCATGACGGCATCATCCGTGGGGTGATGGATCATGCCGTTGATTATAGTGTCGGCTGGATTAACCAGTGGGCTCTTTGTGGCTTGGAGCAAGCGGTGCTCGCGGCAGAATCTTTGGGTCAATTAGAGGACGCGACCGCCTTCCGCAAGGAGGCAGCGGAACTACGTGATGCACTTCGGACCTACGCGACCGAGCATCCCGAGTATTTTCACTTTGAACGCACGATGAATAGCCTACTCTGGCCTACACAAACTTGGGACCGGCAGGAGATCGAGACTCAGTTCAACGTATTCTGGTGCACGGAGCGCGAAGCGGATGGGCAGTACCAACCCGAACCCTACTGGCTATATTTCGAATTCGCTCAGGCCCACAACGCTCTACTGTTGGGCCAGCGCGAGCGCGCCTGGCAGGTGCTGGACTACCGTCTCGCTCACCAGGACGTACCGGGACTTTACGGGTTCCGAGAAGGGCGCGACGGTGTCGGTACCGAAAACGCTGTCCACGGCGTCAGCCTTATTTCTCAACTCCGGGGTTGCCAGAAATTCGACAACATTACCCCACACGGCTGGTCACAAGCGGAGCTTTGGCTACTGCAGAGAGCCATGCTGGTGACCGAAGAAAAGACCTGCCTTCGACTCTTCTCCGGCGTTCCTGAGGCCTGGTTAAAACCTGGCCAAAAGATAGCTTTCGAAGGATTCCCTACCCTGCACGGCAAGGTCGACGCAAGCATCAACGTCGACGACACGACCAGATACCGGATAGCCGTAACTGGCGTCCAAGTCGGCATCGAGATCGCGATCGACCTGCCTCACCGGGACTATCGGACGATTTCTGACGGAACACCCATAGAGTTGATCCTTGAGAAAAATCCCATACAATGGTCTTAAAATAAGCATAGTAACCACTGTGTAAATAGAACGTCTCAGGGAAAGGAACGCAGATATGGACAGACTGTCTGACGCCCAATGGTCGAACTATATAAAAGACGGTTATCTTCGTCTTGGAATCATCGACCAAGAAACCCTCGAAGCCCTACAGACTCGTATCGACGACATAATGCTTGGTACAGCTGATGTGAATTACGACCGTATGCTCATGCAGATAGATAGCGAAGATGGTGAGCACCCCGGACCGCAAACCAAAGGTCATAAAGGTTCCACATTGAACTACCGTAAAATCCAAGATCTTGAATGGGACCCCGTCTTCCTCAAGTATATGCAGAGACCATTATGGAAAGACGTGTGCGAGCGTGCCTACGGTAAAGAAAATTCCATAGCTTGCAACCGCGCAATGTTCATGAATAAGCCCTCCCATCGAGGCACATATCTTGCATGGCATCAAGACCGCTGGCCTCGGTTAGATCGAGACCCTGAAGTCACCATCTACACCTCCCTCGACCCAGCAACCATTGATAATGGGTGTGTACGTATTGTTCTTGGTTCCCACCGAACACTACTCAATCCCGAATCTCAAGCAGGGTACCTAGGGCCGGAACTAGAAAAGAACCTGAAAAATGAAAGCATGGAATATCTTGAACTCGAAGCTGGGGAAGTAGTACTCCTACACAACTGGCTAGTCCATAGCTCTGGCATTAACCAATCGAGTCAATCCCGTCGTGCGTTCAGTGTGTGCTACCAAGACGCAACCACTGTCGACGAAACCGGTGAGACCTACCCAATAATTTTCGGAAAAAACGCCTTAACTACTAGCAATCTAAATACCCCATAAGGATGCGTAGCTATTAACGCTCTTAAATCCTCAAGTGACCGGCTCGAACAACTTCGCCAAGATGGTTATTGCGTAATCGAGGGTGTAGCTGACCAGAAACTACTAGAAATGACTCGTTCTTGTGCGGAGGAGGCATTACAGAACCTCGCTAACGAAGACCGAACCAATACTCGAGCAATGGGTACCGACATTGATTCCTTTCATTACCCTCGCCTCGCACCGCTGATTGGGAACCTTCAAGCTTTGGCGGAACTCAACAAAATGGGACTAGATGACATTCGGTTTTGACAAGCTGTCATAATAAGCAAGCCACCTGGTGGACCAAAACTTTATTGGCACCAGGACTGTTTCATGTGGAACGACCCGCGTGCTTACAGTGACATGCCACCAATGATCTTCCTGATGTACTATTTGGATAACACCTCCCGGGAAAACGGTTGTCTAAGATTGTTACCTGGCACCCACCGGAAACGACATGATTTGCACCAAACTGGAGTAGCACACGACAGGGAGACAAAACGTTTTGCAAATCCTGAAGATAAACGTTTTAAGGATTTTCCTGGCGAAATTGACGTTCCAGTAAAAGCGGTAGACGTTGTGGTGGGTGATGCCCGAATCTGCTACGCTTCTTGGCCGGCTGAGAGTTTAGAAAAATCAGGCCTTAATACCTACTCATACCGGTAACGCCAAGCTAATGGAGTGGCATCAAACTCTGGATAACAGATTAGAGTGAATTCCCTAAGTATCGAAAACGGCATTTAGTTTAGATATTTGAGTTAGTAACTAGATTTTGTATTTTTTCTTGGAGCTAAACAGGACAAATTTTCCTGCACTCCTCTAGTACAGCTGCTTGCCTTCTCACGCTTTCAGGTGTAATAGCTAATGGTTGACCATGCCGAAGAGTTTTGTAAAGTGAACGGTAAAGATCCAGAACACCATGACCTTGACTAAACCTATTGAAATCATCGCTTAGATCTACGATCTCTTCTGTCATTGGAAGTTGTTCTTGATTATATTTTCGTCCGTCAGTTGCTTTTGTAGCGAGCGACATGGGGGGTACAGTATCGTCACTCAAGAACTTCCAGCGAATCTCTTTGCCCATACAGACCAGGGAACCACGAGTCCCGATAACCACCCAACTTGGTTCCTGATATGACTGATGGGTAGTGATAGCCACATCTACGAGCGGTCCGGCTTCCGGCGTAAGAAGAACTCGGACATGATTTTCTGCATCGCCAGCATAAAACGAAGTTGATTCCATGTGGCAAAAAACCTTGGGCCTAGGATCATCGAATAGGAGTAGACCCATGTCAATGTAATGAGCACCCGAGTTATTTAGCTCGCCTCCACCGTACTGCTTTAGGGTTTGCCAGTCCCAACGTCGACCAAAACGATCGCTTCTAATGCGGACCTCAATAGTACGTCCAAGAACGCCTGAAGCAATGATTTTCCTTACCTTCAGGAAATCTGGCTGCCAGCGCCGATTTTGGTTGACTGTCAGCATGCGACCAGTTGTATTAGCGACAGAGATCATCTCATCAACGCCAGCTAGGTCGCTAGCCATTGGCTTTTCAACCATAACGTCTTTGTCGCAACGAAGAGCAGCAATCACGTCCTTTTTATGGAGATGACTTGGAGTTGCCACAATCATGAGTTCAATATCAGCCTGCTTGACGAGATCATCATATTCGGCATATGTGGTACATCCGAATCTGTCTTTAGCATCCTTCTGACGCTCTGGGGCCGGGTCACACACGCCCACAACTCGGAATAAATTCGGAAGCTCATGGATAGCGTTAGCGTGTATGTTCCAACCACTTCGCCCTAGTCCTGTGATTCCTACCTTAACGGGGTTCTGTTCAGTCATATTTTCTCCTTCAGGCAATCTTTCTAAAGAGATCTAGAGTGAATAAAAAATCCTTTCGTTTGCACCGTCGTTAACTCGATTGAAGAAACACAACCAACTTTCCACTGAGCAATAAACGACGATAAGGCAACTGCACTGTGCACAAAAAACACTTCCATTAGGAAAAGTTAGTGCTTTAATCGTCATGCTCAACAAAGATTTTTTCTAGCGAGCACCGCAGGCTTGAAGACAACTCTGCATGTGCCCACGCGCTTCGGCAGCTATAACGCAACACTGTTCTGTTGTGTAACCTTTAGCTCGCGTTCCAATTACCTCCAGATTGAGGGGTCCAGTGTAGCCGTGTTCATGAAGGGTTCTTATGTATCCCAGAAGATCTATGTCACCCCGACCATTAGCTTGGTCAGGTGGTTCACCTGGGCCATGACCTGCAGCAGTCTGTAATTGCGCTGCAGTCGCTGCGTCCATCTCATCTTGCCGAGTTTTGCAGTCACGTATGTGTACATGCTTTATGCGCGTTATTACTGCCCTGAGAGCTTCTACCGGATCCTCACCAGCTCGGTAAATGTGAGATGGATCCATGTCTAAACCGAAGGCTGGTGACCTAATAGCGTCTAGGGCTTGAAGGCTCGTTGGGGTGTTATAGATTGCGGCTCCGACGTGCGCTTTGACGCAAAGAGTCACACCGTAGTGCTCAGCTCGATTTACTAACTGACCCAAAGAGTCAATAGATTGCTGAAGACTCTCCTTTTCACCAGATGTCCCACCAGGCCCAACATTAATAATGGGAATGCCGATCTCAACAGCAGCCTGGAATGCTTGTTCCATAAGGTCTGGGTCTTGTTGTGGTTGCTCCATCGCCAGTAGTTCTAATCCATAAGTTTGGCTAAGCCTTCTAATTTCGTCAACCTGATCACGCCAGCAGCTAAGGTCTAGATGGTCCGCCATTTGAGGAATAGCACCCATCTCTATCCCATCGTAACCAGCCATAGATAAATACTTAAAAGTCGTTTCCATATTGTCGTTACCAAAAAGAACAGAATTTGCACCTAATTTCATTCGGAACTCACTCCTCCTCATCGTTATTTACTTCACCTGCCTGAAGTCTTTCCCCATCCTTTACTGCGCCGATGAACAACGTTTCGTATGCCTCCTGAGAAGTTTTGAACGTTCCAACATTACTGTTGCCATGCCAATTTTCCTGGGTATACATAGGGTTGGTAAAACCTGTCTCAGCTTCACGTTTCGCGATCCATCTTTCCATTCTTGAAGTGAGAAGAGCTACCATTTCGGGTTCCTTAGCTGCTAAGTTCTGGTTCTCACCTGGATCTTTAACGAGGTTGTAGAGTTCAATCTCAGGTTTAAAGTGAAAGTCGGGTTCGAGTGCTTGGATAAGTTTCCATTCGGGTGTGCGCCAACCATGCTTACGCATCCAGGTGCATTCGGTGATGTAAAACTCGCTGTCAAATGAGGCTTCTTCACCTTCCACCAAAGACATTAGGCTGTGTCCGTCAAAACGCTTGTCGCTAGGCCAGTCAATTTTATTTTGTTCTAAATCTGCCAGGTCAAGCAAAGTGGGAAGTAGGTCCTTGTGTTGGTTGTAGCCCTTTACTCGCGCACCTGCTGGAATTCTCTTTGGGTAACGCAATATCAATGGGACATGCAACGTAACGTCGTAAATACCATGATGGTCAAACCAACACTCGTGATCATAAAGAGTTTCTCCGTGATCACCGTTAATCACTATGATAGTTTCATCCAAGATGCCGAGTCCTTCTAAAGTTGTGAAGATTCGTTGGATACAGGCATCCATGTAGGCTATTGCGCCGTCATATTGAGCAATTATGTAGTTTTTATCGGTAACTCCCTTTGGCATCCAGGTCGAAAAATAGGTTGACATTGGTTTGAACGCCCAAACGGGATCCATAGATTTGTTAGCTGGGTCGAACTCATTACCATGGTAAAACATCCGGTCGTAAGGCTCAGGAGGCAAGTATGGTGAGTGAGGATCCATGTGCCTCAAGAAGAGGAAAAACGGCTGGTCATTGCCAGCCATGCGCTCAAGCTCGGGTATAGCTACTTTGTTTAGATCGTGCGCCTTATGCATGCGACCCTCTGGGGGACAATCCCACGCGGGGTAATCAAAATACCGGTCGAACCCTCGGGAGCTAGGATTACCTGTAAAACCAACACAACTAGTGTCATAACCGAAATCGCGAAAGATTTCTGCCGCTGTTAAAACCTCGGAGCGAAGAGGCCCTTGATGGCGAAGTGCAACAACTTGTGTGCCAAAGGAATCCATTCCCGTAAGCATAGATGCGTAGGCACTAGTAGTCGGTATGTGGGGACTATAGGTCCTTTCGAACAAGACGCCACCTTCGGCAAAATGGTCTATGTGTGGCGTGGTTTGCTTTGGGTAGCCATAGCAACTCAAGTGGGTGGCGAGTAACGAATCGATACCCAGAAGAACGATATTCGGCGGCTGGCGTGCACTCATCCTGGTCTCCCTATCTTTGGCTAATAATTCTAAAACATGCTAGAAAACCCTGAGTTTCTCTCGAGAGCAAACTGCCAAAAAGTTGTTTCGAGTCTCTAAGGCTCTTTGGTTAGAACCCAAACCTATAACTATGGGATCTATTGTATCAATATGCTTTTGGCTTAATCTCACTTCGTATTGTATTTTCTACTGAAATTCTTTAACCTACAAATTTCTGCAGCTTGGCCACCAACACTACCCTCACCAGAGCAAAAACTTGGCGTGCATAATTCTAGGTAACCTTAAAAATAGATTGCGTATTCTTCCTTTACGTCAAGGCTTTGAGATGCAAACCGTGACCTTATGTGGGTTTAACTCCGGTTCCTGAGATTGTTAGGTCTTAACTTATAGTTCCGTAGTCATTAATAATTCGTCTATGTTTGAACTTAAAGTAGCTAGCCGTTTAATGCTCCTGAGTTTAGGATAATCTTCCAACATAGTTTGATAAGTATGGAACCACAATTGAAAGTCAGGGAAGTTGCTGTATGACCTGATAGATCGATTATTGAAGTTCCATGGTTTGAGGCCAGCAAAGTGTGTACCGAAAAGTAATTCCAGGCTTGGGTAACCCTTGAAACCGCTGAACCGTAAATCTATGTTGGTCCAACGTCCTGACCAGCGCATAGTCAAGTACTGCATATCGGGCCAGGTCATAGAAGAATTTATTAGTCGTCTAGTCTTCTGAGTGGCAAGATCGGCTTGGATATCGTAGAACTCTGCCTGGTCTGGTATTAGTACAAAAATAGAACCATTAACACCCATATTCGCCTTGTCTATATGAACCCGGTCAGTAATTTGCTTCGGGATCAGGTGACCGTGCGGGCAAATCGACTCGTATACATCATGCCAGTACCATTTTCCGGTGCGACTAATTTCCTCGGTAACCTTGTGAGAACCTGTGATGCCCGGACCAAGAAAATGGTCCTTGTGTTCGTTAATGATCCCCGCTGGTGCGTTTAGGGAAAATAGGTGCTGGTAATTGGCCAAGGGTAGGACGTCAGCATCTACAGTAATTACCTTGTCGTAGGTACATCCTAGTTCTCCTCCGACACCCAATTGGAGGGCATTCAGTCGCGTCATCATGAAGGGTGCGAATGGAGGAACCTTGCGTTTACCGTCAAAACGAACAAAGATTGAATCGACCTCAATCACCTTGTCATAGACAATGTTGAGGGCTTCTCGGGCAAATTCGGAAATTTCACTTGTGACCATACAGACAAGGTCTGCTGTTACTGCTTGCTGACGAAGGGCGTACGCTACCATGAGGGTTCCTGGTAGATAACTGTCATTCATCATCAGGAGCGTAACGAACGCGTAGCGGGAAGTCATATCGGTTCGTTTAGGGTTTGGGGGTAAAGGGTATCTTGCTGGGTTTTGTAGTGAGTTAGGACGCTTCACTATTTAATTGGGATGAGATCTATTTCGGCGTGGAACCGTTCACTCGCGGTGGGATCAAAATCAGCTGTACGTGGTGAAAGCAACACTGCTGTAGCGATTCCGAAACCGAGTCTAAGTCCATCTTCTATCGACATGCCTGCAGAGAGTGAATAAGCTAACCCGGCCAATATCCCATCGCCAGCCCCGGAAGAGTTTACTACGTCGACGGTAATTGGCGGTATCCGGTACGTTAGATTCGGTAGTACTGCAAGGCCTCCTTGGTCTCCTAATGAAATAATTAATGCAGTGCCATGACGTTGTTGAAGCTCGCGACCTACTGTGTGTACGTCGTCAATATTTGGCAGTGGGTGCCCTACAAGGGCTTCTAATTCTGGGAGATTTGGTTTGGCGAAGTTAGGTCCAGCAGCAAGTCCTGCGGATAGGAATGGTTCGCTCGCGTCAAACACTACAGGAATTCTCTTAGCGCGGGCCAGTTCAATAATTTCGGTGTAGAGATCTGGTGGCACATTGTTGGGTAAGGTGCCGGCTAAAACCACACAACTGGCCCTACTGAGAGCAACTTTATAGCTTGAGAAGAGCTTCTCTATGTGTTTGGTTTCTACCTGAAGGGAGGGTGCAGTGTAAGTCACTTGCTGAGAATCACTCTCATTAATAATCACAACGTTACGGCGCGATTCACCTTCAACAGCCACGAAGTCCGTCTCGACATTTTGTTCCTGAAGCATTTCTTTGATCCGCTCGCCATTTCTACCAGCAATAAACCCGAGAGCGAGACTCGGAATCCCGAGTTTACTAAGGATCCATGAGGCGTCCGTACCTTTGCCACCCATACTCTCGAATGCACGGGATGCCCTAACAGTACCGCTAGTAGGGATCTCGGGCACGAACAGAATGTGATCTAAAGATGTGTTGCCAGTAAAAGTAATGATCACGAATCAAAAAGGCCTGACTCTAGACCTTGTGTTCCTGCTCGTGAACTTTGACAATTTGCTGTAGAGCTTCTCGCTTCTCTTCAATCTTATCGGAACGGCCTGTCATTCGGGCCATTAGTATCGCTCTAGCATTGGTATCAAAACGTTCTACTGCATCGAAAGCGGCATCTAAGTCTTTACCCATTAGAAAAAGGCCGTGCCACGGTGCAATTACTCCGAAAGCATGCTTTCGAATGCGTTCTTCGTGACCGCGTATTCCGTTCGCCACATGTCGAGCTAGGTCTGGACTATGAGCTGGGGCATACGGTACACACGGAATTTCGCCGAATTTGAGGTTGGCTTCCAGCACTGGGGGCATCGACTCTTCTAACGCGGCAAATACCAATAGGTTGCGTGGGTGAGCATGGATAACTGCATTACCGTAATCGCTAAATTCAGCATTTAGAGTCACGTGAACGTTCGTCTCACGCGAAACTTCTCCGTCTCCTTCGAGAATTTTCCCATCCATTCCAACAACTAGCACTTGGTCCGGCTCGAGCTCCCATTGGCGTTTGCTACCACTGTAACTAGGTGACATACACATAACGTCATCAACTCGAACACTCACATTTCCACCCGCCGCATCGGTTAATCGCCGTTGGAAAAGCATTTGACCGATCTTGGCAATGTGAGCCTTAGCCTTAGCTATGTCGGTCATTAAAAAAGTACCGCCCTTCCTACCTGAGGATAACCTTCTCTTCATTAGGAAATCTATGGAATTAATTGTGTCGATGTTTTTTGGTAACCATATTGGGACCACAGGTTTGTCGTTTCAATCCAACATAAGGTGGGCTGGCGATTCTGTTGCCGGCCTAGAATGATTTTTTAGCGTAATTAGAATTGTCGGACCTGGGATCCCTCAGTTGCTAGCTCAAATCGTACTTCTTGTAGGTCGGGCAGAGCAGCTCTAATCTCGTCAACATTCCCTTTGGGACAACACACGATCACGAAAGCACTGATCTTGCCACCAGGAATCTGGGCATAACCACCAGCCTGCTGCACACGCTCAGTGACATTTAGAACAAATTCATCCCGGAAATGTCCCGGGAGTTGCTGCTTCAACTTTTGCTGTTGGCCAATAGTTTCTCCGATTTTGGACAAGTCACCAACTCCGAAAGCCTGTTCGAGGTTGTAAGCCAACTGTTTCATCTCATGCAGTACCTCATACGCATCAGGAAGTTGGCGACTAAGTATGTTTAGAGATGGTTTGCTAGGTTGGTGCCGACCACTGTAAAAGAGTAATAACTTATTAACAAATTCTTTTTTGGTTCTTTCGCTCATAGTAACGTCTCGGGACAAGATCTCATTCCCGTGGTACTCGATCAATTTAAACCCGCCAATTGCACAAATTGTGGGATCATGATAGCCCGAGGCTCCATCTAAAATTTCTACCTCGATCTGGGCAGCTTGAGTAAAGAGCTGCTCAGGTGTAACCGTATTACCCTGAAAGGTAAGCATTGCGTGAAGTAAACCTACCGTGATCGCGCCTGAACCCCCAAGCCCACTTTCACCTGGAAAGTCGGTTAATACATTAAGTTGTAATGGGGTGTTTTCTAGACCAGTAAGCCGTAAAGATTCACGAATCAGGTCATTACGTATTTGGTCAATAGTATCAACCCGTTCATGTTTATCTTGGTAATGAAGGTCAGTGAAACCATAGTAGCTTTCTTTAATAATGATGTACACGTGCCTATTTATTGTGGTACTGAGGGTGACCCCGCCAAAGTCTTGTGTGTAGTGCTTAAGATCAGTTAGTCCTCCCGCTAAAGGAATGCGGAGAGGAACCTTAGCAACAATCACGTACTCTGCTCCAACTCAAGTACTCGTTCGATTACCGCGCGCAGGTTATCTTTTGTGCTTGGTTCGTTACCACCCAAATGTACCCATTCTTCAGCAAACAAGGCCACGATCTGTTTACCGGACTCGATGGCATGCTGAAGATTCGGCATGATTCGGTATTCTCCCTCATGACGCTCCATCATTGCGCCTAAAATATCGGGTGCTAGTTTCCATAGCCCAATATCTACAAGTCCACTGGACCCCTTCCATGAGCGAGTGACAATGTTTTTCTCTACCGTCACCTGAATTTCGGAGGAAGTACCAGGAGTTGCCATCGCGAGTGTTTGAACATTATCACTCGAATGTGACCGAATTTCATCGAATAATTCGATCGGAACATAAAGGTCTGCTAACCAAGCGATGATAGAACTAGTAGGTAGAAGCGTTTCGTAAGCAAGATGAATAGCGTGACTAGTACCTAGCTGTTGTTGCTGTTGAACATAACGAATTTTCAAGCCTTGATACTCGCTCCCAAAATATGACCTAACTTGTTCTTGATGATGACCGATTACAAGCGTTAAGGAGTCTTCATCGGGGTTAAAGTCAGAATGCAGCACTAGATTACGAATCGAATATTCTAGAAACGGGTGGAGACCAATGGGGTACATACATTTCTGTAGATAGCGGCTCAAGCTACCCATACGCGTACCGCGTCCTGCTGCCAAACATACGTACTCCATGTGCGACCAACGGTATCACGACTTTTGGCAATAAGAACACGAAACGTATGAACTCTATTTTCAGGCTGGAATTACGGTGTACGTGAAAACGACTCTTTCTGCAACACAATTATCACTTTAGGTCGTTTGGTGTTATGTACACGCCAACGAGATGACTTGTCCCTGGCACATCCAGGTAATTAGTGTAGTCGACAAGGAAAATTCGGCCATCTTGTAGGGGTAACCAGGAGGAGTACCCATGATCGGGTTTTTGGGCAGGATGGTTAGCGTGTACTTGAATCAATCGATCTCTCTGGTATTGGTCTGGCCAATGACCTTCTGATGCAGCCCACGACCAATGGTGGTTATCGAGGGTTGGATTGTTCACCTGATACGAAATTCTTCTCCATCGACTCTCCCCACTAATACCTATCTGGCCAAACTGGGTGCGACGTTCTGGGTTGACTCCATGGTGATCAGTGGCTGGAGCTTCCTCCCTATATACGGAACGGTTAAGTAGCACCTCACCGTCAACCTCAACACGCATCCAGCCGCGGTGGTGATGAAGACGCACTGTGCGGTAGCGGGTCAGATCAACCTGTGCGTGGAGGTGACTATCGTTTAGTCCTATTGAAATTTTTTGGGGTGCAAGGGTAACTATATGACCAATCCGGGAGATTGATAGGAAGGCTACTTGAGTATTGCTCGAAGCAGTAACTTTAACATCGGCTTCAAAGATCACCTCACTGAAATTAGATTCAGGAGGCAACATGGTGTAGCGGCAATCGTGCTCGGGACGGTTGTTAATTATTAGGGCCTCGTTGGTCAACTCAGCGTGGAACTTGCGCCGAGGACCTCCTACAACATGAGTACCAGCCTCAACCCGCAAGTCGCCAATCCAGGCGTAGCATCCTAGGCCACCATTAACGTGACGCCCAGTAACTAGTGTTCGACCGTCTTCAAGTTGTTTTGCGTAGGGCCGGTGTAATGCAAATGGTGCAAGCTGTGGGGTTGACCAGCTGTGACCACAGTCCTCAGAGAAAGTAACTAGGCAGGGAATACCACCAGAGTGGTTTTCCCGCATTACACAAGCTAGTGATTTGCCCCCATCTAAGATCACGATAGCTCCTTCACAGAACCGGTGGTAACCGTTGTGGGCAATGGTGCTCCGTTCATGCCAAGTGTCCCCATTGTCTTCCGAAACGAAGAGGACGTCAGCAAACTCCTGGGTATCACCACGCATCAAGTGAGTTGCTACGCCTAGAGTCCCGTCAGGTAAATTGATAATCCGATCGGGTTCGAAACCGAGAATCCCATTTTCCTTCTGACAAACCCAGGTGTCCCCAAGGTCTTCACTCCACCATAACCAGTTACCTGGGCCTTGATCTTCGTGGAAGTGACCGTCGTCATTATGATCACAAATCACCACTAGACGACCGTCATCAAGGAGGCTTAAACGCGGTGTCACAAGCCTTGAATCTCCTTTGGTGATGTCAGCCTCGTCAATCTCTCGATGCTTGAACCAAGTTTGGCCATTATCGTCACTAGCAAGAAGAGTTATGATCTGGTTTTTTTGAGACCAGTGGGCATCTGTGTCGCTGTAAACGAGCAGCATTCGATCGTTCGGGAGGGCAATGATATCTGGGTTTTTTGTGAAGCGTCCAGGACTACGCCAAATGTTGAATACCTTTTCGTTAATAGATCGGGGATGTTCAATCAAGTTAGCGGACCCCCTAATTCAGTGGTTGTGTTGAATCAGCTGGAAGTATCGTGAAGTTCCCATCTTTTCCGTGGCTTACCGTTGCCTCTTGGTACGTCAAAATGAACGCTCGACGGTGGCGACCGGTGTGATTACCCAAAGAAGAGTGACACAACTTGTTTGAGAAAAGCACTATCGACCCTGCAGAGATTTCACAATATACGGTGCCCGGTAACTCTTGCTCCCCTGGCAGGAAACTGAGACGGCAAGCTCCGTGATCACGTGAACTGCGTGGTTGGTGCGGAATGATGCCTTTCCTGTGTGTCCCAGGGATTACCCGCAAACAACCGTCCTCTTTGCTTGTGTCCTTTAATGGTATCCAAATGGACATTCGACATTCACTTTGGGAGTGAGTATGCCAGTATGCCTCATCCTGGTGCCAGTGACAGACGTTATTTGGCTCGTGGGGACCTTTAGAGATAAGCTTTGCCGAGAACAACGCAATACCAGGACGGACTAAATCCTTTATCAGAGATAGTAGTCGTGAGTCACGCGCAAGATTTTGGGACCGTTCCGAGTCACTCCCTAGACTATGAATTTGGTTCCGTTTTTCCTCGTTCGATGAAATCTCAGGATCATTCAATCGCTCCCTATACTGGATTTCCATCTCGCGGTTCAACGCTTCGAGTTCAGTAATCGGCAAGACATCATGTAAAATCACATAGCCGTCATTTTCGAATGTGTACTTTTCTTTGTTGGTCAAAGTACGGGCTGATTCAGTAGACATGGCCGAGCTCCTTCCAGAAGTTTAGCGACCTATTTTATTTAAGATACTTCAGAAACCAGTCCAGGCAGTTCTGCCATGCCGCGTCCGTAAACTCGTGAGCTATACCCTGGTGTAATTCGACTTCAAGTTTTTCTGGACAATCCTTGTAAATGTTGTTATGTAACGCCTCAATAAAACGCCTCGCACCGTCAGGTGGGCACTGCCTATCAATTGCGCCAACCTGGAAATTTATTGCAGGTGTATGTTCATAAGATTCAAGGTTGGTCAGTGGATTATATTGGTCGTAGTGATCCTGGGCTGTGTCGTCTGGTTTCCCTGGTGGCTCGAACGATCCAGGCCTCAACCAATCTGCAGTAGCAAGACCAGTCGCTATTACAGCAATGTCCCGATTAATACTGGACGCAACAACGGACGCATCACCCCCAGCGGAAATACCTCCCATACCAGCCACTTCTCTCACGCCCAAATGCTTGACNGCCCAATCAACTACNGTCGAGGCNTCCTTGGCAGTCTCANCTAAAATAGGCCAAAAATACCGCCNAAGGTTTCCTCGAACGCGATTGGTAAAGGCCTCNCGTGAGGGATCCACCATCCGCTCACCATGCTGATGGGGATCAAAGCTGAGAGCTAAGAAGCCAGCTGAAGTGAGGTCAGCCAGATAGGGTTTCATGTCCTCTTTGCTTCCACTAAAGCCTGGGATCCAGATGACTAGAGTGCGGCTCCCTGGGTCTTGTTTTGGTTCAAACCAGGAGATTGGGATTTTGCCAACTCGGTCGCTCTGAAGATTACTCATAGAATCACTCCAGAAATTTTCTGGCATTGTAAAAAACTCTCACTAATCGATAACCTCTAGTAGTTTAAATCCGTATCGGCCAAGTTCTACGGTAACAACCCCTTCCTTAGCGCTAATCACCTCACCACTTAGGAAGTTTCGCAGGGTTTTGATTTGGTTCCCCACTGCCACTTCAATCCGACACGGATCTGCTGAAAAATGGAACACCGTTACCGCCTTTTGGGACCCGTCCTCACTAGTCCTTAGGCCTGCAAAAGTTGTCTGCCAAATACTTTGCTGGTGTTGACCAATATCATTATTTGGCTCTTTCGATAGTGCAGTGTCTGTACTTAAACGATAAACAGAGGACTCTGGTGAAGCTACTAACCATTCTTGTAATTGAGTAGGAAGTTCCTCTAGGTCACCAATTCCAAGGGCTGGCTCGTTTGCTCGGAGGCGAAACATCTTCTGAAAAAAACTAAATGGTGACTCGGGATTGTTTTTCTGTCTTGCTATTTCACTGTGATCAAGTTGTCCCCAACAGACCACCCCGAGGGGGGTTGGTAGCGGGGTGAGGGCCTTCGTGGGGAAAGCAATGGTGTTAGCCAGAGCCCAAACCTGATCTGGTAGTGCCGCATTAAAGGCCACCTGCAATCGAAACTGTTGGCGCTTGAAACGCTTATTTTTACTTGAATATCGTTCATAAATGTCATCGCCAAATTGCTGAAAGGGAAACATGCCGTACTGGATAAGCTGCTTTCTTCGTGCCAAGCCTTGGCGAATATAGTTAGCGTTCCCTTCCATAATGGCGTCCACTTCCCTATAAAAACCACTACGGTGAAGGCCAGTACCTGCGTTAAATCCACCACGGAGTGTGGTGTCATCTTCGAGTGTGCTGTGCTCACTACAGATGAAACCATCTCGTTCAATCACGCATTTTGTGATCTCCCGAAGCGCCTCAACATTCAGGTTTTTCCANGAGTAAAGGTCATCTACATCCCAACCTCGTACCCCCTTATCCATCCAAAAGCGTAAGTGCTCTAAGTATGCTTCGACATAACCTGGATTCGCAAAGTCTGGCGCCGGTCGATCCCAGGTCGTTTCAACAGTCCCATCATCTTCCCAGCTAAACCAGTCAACCCGAGGATCATTTAGACCATCCCGCCGAGCCTTACTAGCAGCTAGGTAATCAGGGTGTTGCCACCCTAAATACTCTGGAACGGCCATGACCATCACAGCGATGTCACGCTCTTGGCAGCCATTCATTAATCGCTCAAAGTCTTTCATGGTTCCATACAGCGGATCGACATCGAACCAGTCCTGAGCTACAAGTCCATACCACTCGAAATCATCGTCAAACCGGGTAATCTGTTGAAAGCGTAAGCCAGACACTCCCATAGCTACTAGATCGTCCAGGTGTTGCCTTATGCCTTCGAAATCACCGATTCCATCACCATTAGAATCCCAACTGCCCGCAACAGTTACATTAAGAATTGTCGGGTGATTAGTCCACCAACCTTTGGGTTTTGTCATCATTACTCCCATGGGCCCCGCTAGGTAGTTAACTACTAGTTGTGACCCTCATAATAGATTAGTGTAACGGTCGTGTTTTTCCTAATCAGAAGTACGTTAGTTTAATAATTTAGGTTTGCCGTATATCGTATCGAGCAAAATTTATATTTTTTCTGGTTAATGTTAACCNCCTGATAATACGTGCCTAATTCCAGAGGTGTGGTTCGATCAACGCCATCTCGGGTGAGGATTAGTGCCGCCCGAGATGCAACATAATGGACGTAACATTATCTGGCATTCTAAACAAATTCTAGATATCCTAAGTACATAAAATATCTTAGTGATCCTTTTGGCAACTACAGCCCAAAGTAAGAATTGCTTGAACGCCCCAACTTCATTTTCTACGGCAAGCCAGGTAACATTCGATTAAAGTAACGGTAAAAACCGTTTGAGGTAAAAGCAATGGCTAGCGATCTAACTAAACTTTCAATCAACATGTACACCACTAGGGAACAGTGGGGCTTTCGTGATGCTATTGAGGGCTATGCCCGTCACAACATTCGGGGTGTCTCTGTATCGCACACAAAGTTACGTGAAGTTGGCTTGAAGGAGGCATCCAGAATGTTACGTAACCACGGTATGACCGTCACTGGTTACTGTATTGGTGGGCTCCTGACGGATAATGANCAGAAACTATTCCGGAAGGCNATTGACGAAAACCTCCGCATTATTGACGAAGCCTCTGAGATAGGGGCTCGTTGTGTTGTTTTCGTTGCAGGGGGCATACCCGAAGGTTCTAAGGACTTTACGGGTGCCCGCGAACGTTGTCTAGAGGGGCTGGCTAGTATTCTCCCCTACGCTCGGGAACGGGACGTAACGATTGGCCTTGAACCATTGCATCCCATGACTTCAGCCTTCCGCTCCTGTCTTACAACCCTCGGTGAGGCTAACGATTGGATTGAAAAGCTGGATGTGGGCCCGGAACTGAGCATAGTTATTGACGTTTATCACGTGTGGTGGGACCCAAATCTAGAACGTGAAATTGAACGATCACGGGGACGAATATCAGCTTTTCATGTATGTGATTGGCTTAGAGAAACGGTTGATCTTCGCGTTGATCGCGGAATGATGGGTGATGGTGTTATCGATATCCCTCGGATCCGCAACCTAGTCGAGGCCACCGGCTACAACGGCTTTCATGAAGTCGAAATATTCTCCGAACGAAATTGGTGGCGTCGTAATCCTGACGAGGTAGTCAAAATCGCAAAGAAGAGATATTTGCAATTCGTCTAGATGTGCCTAATCCTTGTATAGACAATAACCAGTGCGATTACGTGTAATGAATTACGAATTCCAACCTATGCTTAACNCAGATCCTTCAGGGACTGGAACACAGGCATCGGTACCAATGTCTTCTAGCTGACTTGAGTAATTAGCGTAATAAATTTTAGGCTGTCACTACTATCTCCATAACTTTCGTCATTGGCGGCGGCACGGCCAGCATGACCCGATTTACATACCTGTCCCAATAGGCCTCAAGTTTCTAAGGTATCTGAAACAGGTTATAGTACGAGACTCTGTAGACAAGTGCTCAATTGNCGCTCTCCGGCGGGTGCACTGGCAAATTAAAAGAGGGAGGAAACCGGTGACGTTTCGACTGCACATTATAAGAATGATTTTGGTAGCGGTAACCACCGCTATTATTCTGTCCTCGGGCGTAACATTTGGAGATGAGGAGTCACGTCAAGATGACATGGATACTGGGCCATGCGAAATCCTCAGGACCGTAGATTGGNAAAACCCGGAGTTAAACGTATTTTGGTCTTGTGCGAACCTAAGAGGCGTTGATCTCAGTGGAGCGGCAATGAATGACTCCTACCTCACATGGGCTGATCTTACGGGTGCAGATCTTCGTGGCATTAATCTTTCGTACGGTGATCTTACCGGTGCTAATTTTACTGGGGCCGATCTTCAAGAGGCTGACCTACACTTCGTATCAGCGACGCTTACTGACTTCACACGAGCTAACCTAATTGGGGCTAACTTCCACGATGCGGACTTAGCTGGTGCTGTCTTAACCTATGCCATCTTTGATGACTCGACAGTTTGGCCCTACTCTAGTTTCGACCCCACCGTAAAAGGTGCAATCAAGATTGACTCCCATCCTGCGGAGTGATCCTTGGGCACAAATTTTTGCGGTAGATCAAAGAGTACTGTAGCCTAACTATGCCAAAATCATTTGGCCTAAACAGATGGCCGGGCCTATGGTCAATTTTAACTCCTACGTTTGTTGCTTTCGTGGCTGTTGTAGTCATTTCTGGGGGCACAGCAGTTTCAATACGGTTCAGCTACGCTGAGCTGCCTACTTTCTGGGGTGCAGCATTAAGGTTTGGTCCAGCAGCAATAATTTTATGGGTGTTACTTGCGTTCCGTAAAGGTACATTACCACGAGGCCGAGCTCTACTCGCGTGCTTGCTTTTCGGTATTCTTGGCGGAGTTGGTGCCAAAGTTTTAATCTATTGGGGTCTTGAAAAAACGCCTGCCAGTTTGCATTCGATCGTTCTTTCAGTCGTACCGCTACTCACGTTGTTTTTTGCTTTCTTTCATCGCCTAGAGACAATCAATCTTCGTAATTTAATCAGTGCCTTGGTCGCCTCCTGCGGTATAGCTATCGCGTTCAGCGGTACCGTCAGTGGTGACGTGTCGGTAATTAGGCTCCTGGCTTTAGTGCTTGCTGCAGCATGCATGGCTGAAGCAACTGTTATCATGAAGCAGTTCCCAAAGTTAGACCCAATAGCAGTAAGTGCAATAGCAACAACTATTGGCACAGTAATGATCCTTGGGGTCTCATTGCTATCTGGTGAAACTTGGGTACTTCCAAGCACAGCTAGTATGTGGTGGATTCTTGCTTACTTAGCGATCGGTACTTCAGTTCTCGGGTTCCTGCTTTACCTATATGTATTAAAACGGTGGACTGCTTCATCCACCTCATATATTAATGTTCTTATTCCGCTGATTACTGTTGTACTTGCTACCTCACTCGTTGGAGAACGAATAACTTGGTTATTTGTTCTGGGTGGTTCCTTAGTTCTCGTTGGAGTTTGGTTCGGGGCACTAACGGCACGCCGTAATTAGGTACGCATTTGGTATTGAGACAGGACCTCCTGAGGAATAACTACTGAGGTCGCTATAACTCCTCGCACGACAAACCCACCTGGTCCTTGTAAAACTGAAGACGAAACGATAACCCTTGGTATGATTAAGAAATAATTTAGTATATTAAAACCCTGCCAGTGCCTGCCAGGACGGCACTTCTAGCCTTTTCTCACGTCCTGAAACACCCCCAATTACACCTGTAATATAATCTTTAACTCGGTTCTGTGAGCTAGTTGTTGGGGTTAGTCGTCAGCGCAAGAAGGATCACATCAATATCGTGGGTATTACGAAACCAACATCCGCAGGCGAATAGAGTCTGTTCAGCCAGGAGCGGCGTTGTTTACGATGGACGTATTCAAGAATCCCGCCAACAATTAAAATNTCTGGCTCAACACTGGGAATGAACATTACGTTTCCTGGATGGGGTTCTGGCAATCTAGATGTAGGATAGATAGAGAGATGCTTGATCTTTGGCTAATTCGTCATGGAGAGACTGACTGGAACTCCAAAGGACTCATTCAGGGGAGTTCAGATATCCCGTTAAATGAAGTTGGTGTTGGACAGGCTCAAAGTCTTCATGAGCGGTTAAAGGGGACCACTTTTGATAGGGTCTATACTTCGGACTTGCAGCGTGCCCACCAGACTGCGAAAATTGTTTTTCCCACCGTTTTGGACATTTGTCCTGAGTCTCGGCTGAGNGAAATCAATATGGGCTGTTTCGAGGGTAGGCGTTGGCTTGACCTTACGCCTGAAGATAAGGCCCTACACGCCCGNGGGGTTGTCGGACCTTATCACCTCCGAATTCCGGGTGNGGAGTCGAGCGATGACCTTCAGGCTAGATTAAGGACCTGGCGGGACGAACTGCCAACCCAAGGAGTTATAGCGGCCGTCGCTCACGGCGGTAGTATCGGAGCTATTCTCTTTGGTGTAATAGGAAGGCCAACGAGTAGAGATTCGGGTGTTCAAGGTGGTTNGGGTTTCCGTTTCGAAAACACAAGTATCACTCGCCTGCAAATCACGAACGGGCACGTTCGTGTCCAGACTGTTAATGATGCCAGCCACGTCAACAAGCACTAGAAGAATGTCAAGAAAAAAGGGTTAGTCGTCAGTCCCAGGATTAAGGTTCTTTTCGGTATAAACCTTCGGAGCCTTCTACTACCCACATGATGTTCGACATTGGTGGCGGCGCAGCCAGCATGCCCCTATTAATATACGAGTCCCAATACACTTGTACGTAAAACCGTCCCTTATCGGTAAGCCTCACATGAGTGGTGTGCCTATTGGTGGTTTTGTGAGTCCTGCGGTCCAACCTTTTGATAAGCCCCCTCTTTTCGAGAGCAATAAGGTCATTACTCGTATTCGCCCTTTCGCTAGGTGTTACCTTTCCTTTCCTTTCCTTCGCCAATTTCGCAAGGAAACCAGTCGCTTTGGTGTCGAAATACCGCTTAGTAGACCACGGAACATGCTTGCGGCCCTCAAAAACATAGCCTATCTCACCACCAGACACACTTTTTTCATAAAGCTGCTTATCTTTACTTATAACCTTTTTTAGCTCTTGAACCGGGTTATCAACTTGTAAAGCTAGGATTGGTGGTACTGGCTTGAATCCTGTACTAGACGCTATCCAAAGTAACAACTGCCGCTGAGAAGGAAAAATGTCTTTGATTTTAGGAGTTATTACTCGTGAATTCATGACTTTTTTATTATAACTTTTTCCTATATTTTGCGTTCCATACATCATTACTACTGCCTACATGGAGTCATAATGATAGCTGAAGAAATGGGGCACAGCAACAAGTCGATTGGTTAGGGTATATACGTTCATATCAACACAAGTCAACACCGAGTGGCAGCAATGACTTTAGTCGAGTTATAGGGCTTAGGAAGCTATAAATTAAGCTACAAATACCTATAGACAGCATTACGCTTTAGGCTCTAGATTGCTTCACAGACAGGCTTTAAGAAGATTTTAGGTATAAAAACTAGGCGGAGTTCAGGAGACAATATATTTACTGAGCTCGTTCCAATCAAGTTGTATATCAAAACCTAATCCTTGAGGAACATCGATAAAGCCTTTAGAAATTTTCGGTTTGTTAATGATCATTCGGTCCCAAATAGGATCACGAGTTGGATCAGGAAAACAGTCTACATAAAGTCCGTTCGGTACTGCAGCTAGAGTGTGGACTGCTAAGTGAGTCTCCTCATGNTGTAGCATCTTCACGCCTACGGAGCTACAAAGGNTAGCGGCACGTAACCATTCAGTGGGACCCCCTCCGTGAGACATATCGAAATTTACGTAATCGACAGCACCTGCATCCAAAAGCCGGCGAACAGCCCAACTGGTAATTTCACTTTGACCGGCATTGATTGGGATCTGAATTCTCTTTCGTAACTCCGCCATTGAGCGAACATCATCTTGCCAATGGACAGGCTCTTCGAACCAAGCGATATTTAGAGGAGCCACTAATTCTGCGAATCGGGTCGCTTCATCGATATTCCATCCCTGGTTAGCGTCGCATCCGAGTATGAACTCGGGGCCAGCCCCTTCCCGGGCCGAAGCTACCCTTTCGTAGTCCTCTTCCGGACTCAACCCACCAACTTTGAATTTGCATCCTCCCATACCAACACTTATCAACCATTTCATCTCTTCCGCGTAACTCTCGATTGTGCGTCCTTCTCGGTAATATCCGCCAGTTGCTGTAATAGGAATTCTCTGTCGATAGCCACCCATGAGTCTATTAACGCTAATTCCTAGAGCTTTACCTTTCAAATCCCAAACTGCTGTGTCAACACAAGCAATCGCTTCCATGAGGTTTTTACGGTCACCTTGGGTATGCGCCCTAGTAATTGTGAATACCTTTGCCCAAATTGCCTCGTTACATGTCGGATCTTCCCCAAAAATCAGTGGAGCAATATCTTCATTAATAATACGAGCCACTTCTGTACCGCTTCTTCGGTTATCACCATTAAATACTTCGCTTTCAAGCCCTTCGTCCGTATAGATTTTGGTGATGATGGTGTTTCTTGTCGGGATCGTATAGGTTGCTCCGGAATGAATTTTGGGCAACGGCACTTCTATGGCAATGGCTTCTACTCGATTAATCTTCATAGGATTATTCATCTTAACCAAACTATGAATTTTACGCACCCGACTCTCTTTTGAGCGTCCAAAGCAGTCGGGTTATAAAGAGACTAGGTTAGGGCTCAATACGAATTCATACCTGGCCGACTATTTGGCGTCCAGGCTTGAATATCGCTTTACCAAATATACAAATAAAACTGTGTACACATAATCTCTTGACCCCAGCGTTTTGGCTTACNCTCGTCATTAGGTGTTATGGGGTGTTAGCCCGATTGAGAAACTGTCTAAGTGACTGCATTAGGCTTACGGAAGATGGAATGAGGCTTTTTAAGTTTTGAAGCTTGCACTTAATCTCATTCAGCATTCTTCGCTTAATCTCTGTGTTGTATGAGGTAATACGTTGACCTGGGTCAGCCCAATCAGGTTGATTTGATACTTGTGATTTCAGATCGCTAACTTNACTCGATACTTGTGATTTCAGATCGCTAACTTCACTCGATACTTGTGATTTCAGATCGCTAACTTCTTGTGTCAACGTCTGGATTTGTGTCGTTAAACTTTCCAGATGTTGGAGCACTAAACCTACACGACCTTCTCCTACAGAACGTCCCACGGGCTTTGTTAAGGTGGTGCCGTTTAGGGTGCCCTCTAACGCTTCTCGGACCGATGCCACTGCTCCCGACCGCACCGCGTCCAAAGCATCCGACAGTTGGTCTGTAACCTTGTCGTCATAGAACCTTCGCCCCTGTGAATCACGAGGGAGGGTCCCGTGTACCTCTTCGAGAGTTCGAATGTGTCGTCGGACCATTGTTTCACTAATTCCTAGCCTGCGAGCTGTTGCTGCTGCTCTACCCATATCTTCAGCCTACACGGGTTATNCCACTCGTTGTGGTACGAAACTCCACGAAACATTAGGTAGCCTCGGCACAACCGGGGTTGTGGCACTGTTACTAAGTACCGCAACCGCAACTGGGGTTGTGGCAATACTTCTCTGTACCGCAACCTATGAAACCTCTTGAAACCGCCTTGGTTGCCTACATTTTAGATTCAGAGAGGCTTTTGCACGGAATCCCGCTTCTAATCGGAATAACCGTACGATTCTTATGATTTGAGCATTGATAAACATCACTTAGCTTCGTCTANCTTCGTCCTTATATTTAGGAACGATTTACGTTTATTAATGATTTTTTTAACTGCTTACTAAGTTTTCTACCTCAAACTTATTTTTTAGGCGCATGCAGGTACATCTGCCTTCCAGCGGTTGAAGGGACCTTTAATCTGATCATCAGCCAAGCGTTTGCGCGTTTCGTACCACAGTTGAGCCCAATGTTTTGGGTCTTTTAGTTCGCTTGCTGGATCTTGCTGACTCCGGGCAACAAAACCCGGAAACTCTTCCCTTCCAGTGTTCTGGCCAATGGGATTGTAGCGTAGATCAAAACTCCAGCGAATGTCGTTACTTACGTTGCTGAGCGAGTTGTGACACGTCCGCTTATTAAGGAATAGCACATCACCCCTTTTCGTCGGAACAGGGATTGCTCGAGCACGATCTAGAAGTTGTTCGGGAATCTCGAGCCCTCCTGGCCCACCAGGGCAATGAGTGAATAACCCCTCCTTATGACTACCGGGTACCACTTGCAGGCATCCCTGTTCCTCCGTGGCATCAGTTATAGAAAACCAAACAGTTAGGATATTTGATTCGTCGGCTACTGGGAGCACTACACCGTTATCTTGNTGCCAAGAGGTTACCCCAACCAAGCCAGCCACCGAGTTCGTCTCACTCCTTATGTACCTTTCAGGAGGCTTTATTCGGACATGTTGGACGGGATTTGAATAGATCTCGCCACCGATTACAGACTGTACCTTGTCAAGTAAGCGGGGATTAGTAATAGCCCGAAATACCGCTGGCCCCAGCCACATAGGTGTATCGTGCCTAACATTTCCCTGTGGAAGAGCAAAATCAAAGTATTGGGCGTGTAACTCTCCTGTATCATCGTAAATACGGATTACACGCTCCCCAAACGATAGGTCTGAATAGGTGGAGGAAATCTTGCCGGCTTCATATAGGTTCTGCGCAAGGGAATCTAGGACGCCATCATACTCAAGTATGATGGGATCGAGATCCTTGACTGGATCAAGTAGTGCATCTAGTTTGAGATAGCCTTCCTGTCGAAATTGCTGCAGTTGCGATCGACTAAGACCTTCCATTATTTTTTCCCTTCCTTCAACAATTTACGCATCACCCATGGCAATAACTTACCTCATTTAATGAGTATAGCTTGATTCATTACGACAAAAGTAAGGCCTAGAAAGAAGGCAATGCTGGGATATTCAGAAGGGCATAAAGGATCTCAAAAAAAGGCACGAGGTGCCTGCTCATTGTTCACCTGACTCTACGCAATCTGTTTTACATTCCTGCGTAAAAATTTCAGGTCACCCTCGTAATCCGGCGTGTATTCCGGCGTACTCTCACCGTGCGAAGAGTTGAGACATATAACTGGTGATTTACCATCAGCAACGACCTCGGTAACGATATCAATCACTGGCCAAGAGGCTTCTTCAAGGCCAGATCTCCACTTTAAGGCGCCCCCGGCAACATCGGTACGTCCTCCCTTAACATGGATCATGCCGAGGTAGGGCCGAAGTACTTTATACACACTTAAGCTTGGAAAGGTCCCCATCTGCCAGAGATTCTGCACGTCCCAAGTTAATGAAAGAGCATCTCCACAGTCTAGGAGCTCAAAAAATCCTGCGATCTCATCAGTTCTAGCAAACAAACAATTATGAACCTCATTCTCAAGAACGGTATGGAAACCTGCCGAGTGAATCTTCTCTACAGCTTCTTGATAAACACCAAACACCCACGGGTGCCGGGCTTCCAAATACACTATTGAGTTTAGAATCCCTTCCCGCTTTGACGAGGTGGCCATTAACAAGCGCACTTGGGAGGGCTGCAATATTCGTGCATTATTTAGGAGGGTGTTGAGTTTAGGAAAATACGTCTCGCGGAACGCAACCTCACCTTGCTCAATATCCCCATAAAACAGGCCGCTAGACAGGGTATTAATGCTAAGCCCCCGGCTCTCCGCAGCTTGAAGAATCTGGTCAGCCTCAGGAATAGTGATCTGCTCAACAGTCTTACCGTAGAGGGCATCTTTCAGATCTAGGGTCTGTAGGTTCCATGCGAGGTGCTGGTCGAAAGATTCCTCGACTGTGCCACCGGCCATACTATTTAAGATTGTGAGAAGAACCTTATTGTTATCCATGCTCCCCCTCTGAACGTGTGACCCAAATTCTTTCAAGACACCGTCCGTCAATACCATTATCGCAGCAAATATAACCTGTAGTATTGATCGTTGCATTTGACGGCAAAGACCTGCCGCTTAATACAACCTCATTTCCCTTCATTCTCTAAGCTACAAAGGATATCATCGGGTAATGACAGGCACCCCATCCGACACCGAATGGAAAAAAGCTCTTAGGGGTCTCGGTAGTCTTCAGAAACGAGTGTTGCAGATTTTCGCCAGCTTAACACCAGCAGTTGACCGTCGTCTTATTCAACTGATACTTGAACGGACCGTGGGCAACCCTGGGAGTTTTCGATTTGTAGATTTTCACGAGTCAGGAACAAGCAATTGGCGCACATTGCCTCCAGTGGATTCCAAAGTTTTCGACAACAGTAAAATCGATACTTTGAGTCACTCTAATTCTTGCCTACCTATCACATTTCTTGAACTATCTAGCCGAGCATTAAACTCGCTTCAAGCAGGTGGGATTAGTTCCGTCGATGCCTTAACGAAGCTCTCTGAACAGGACCTGATAGGCATTGATGGTGTGGGAAAAAAAGCTACTAAGGAAATTAAGGAGTGCCTGGCTGCGAAGGGCCTCTTTTTGAAGGTTGGGCCTGATAGCGCTAGTAATGAAAAACACCATGAGGGGGTGCGCCTCAAGGCTCTTGGATTTTCAAAGAGGGAATTTGCCAACCGCGAGGATGGACGGCCCGACATTCCAAGGCACCAGTATTGGTTTGGGACACCTGGCGGAAAAAGTTTCCTTGAGGTCTTTGGGCGAGAGCCCTCTAAAAGCGAGGTGACGGGTTTGGGAAAAGCCTTAGATCGACTGCAAGACCGTGGCGTTCTCCTTCATAGCAATTGTCTCAATATGAGTAACCGAAAAACCTGGCAAATTCGACTTACTCCACTTGGTGTTGAAGTAGCCGCACAGCTACTTCGCGCAGAATTTTTCGGGACTTAAGATTATTCGCTTTCCATGTCTCAGGAGAGAGAGATGCCTAGCCTGAACCACTTGAACCGCCCGACTTCACTCGAGGAGATGATTAAGCGAAGAATTGATACGGGGTTCCAGTCCCTATGGGACAGCAGTAAGGAGCACGGCCTCAACTTCCGGCCTTGTAAAACAGACGTTATTATCTCGCCTTTTGCAAAATGTGGTACGACCTGGCTTCAGCATATTGTCTACGGCTTAAAAACCCACGGCAACCTGGATTTCGATGACGTTTCCCGGGTGGTGCCTTGGATCGAAACCGCTCAGGCGCTAGGTCTCAACCTCCAAGCGCCACAAATTGGTGCGTTCAGGGCCTATAAAAGCCACTTAAGTTGGGACGATATCCCCAAAGGGGGTCGCTATCTAGTATCGATCCGTGACCCGAAGGATGCCGTAGTTTCACTTTTTCACTTTTTCAACAACTGGATGTTCGAGGCTAACTCTGTATCCATCGCAGATTTTGCTAGGAAGATATACCTTACAGATCGGTTCCAGGGGGGTTACTGGCGTCATCTAATCTCATGGTGGGAACACCGCCAAAACAACAATGTCTTACTCCTATGCTACGAAGAGATGAAGCGGGATACCCCTGCGAGTGTGCGGCGGATTGCGGCCTTCCTAGGCATAACCCTTGACGAAACCCTTCTTAGTCTGATTGTTAAACAATCCTCGTTGGACTTCATGCTCAAGCACGGGGATCGCTTCAACGATCTCCTAATGCGGGAGATGATGGTCAGCCAAGGCCTACACCCTGCCGGGGGTGATGCCTCCAAGGTACGTCGAGGTCGTGTCGGTGATTACCGATACGAGTTACCAACCGATGTCATAAAAGAAATGGACGAAGTATGGCACACCGAGGTGGCACCAAAGTTAGGGTATCCGTCGTATATAGCTCTTCAACGAGCCCTTGCTCAGGAGATAGCACCCTAGATAGTATTACTCCGGTTCAAATCAAAATCTCTTAAACAATGATGGTGGTTTAAGCAGTCTCAACCTTATTCAATCCTTTGTGAATCTGGGTAAAGCTTCAGTCTCGTGATTTTAGGACCCAATTCAGCAGTATTCTAGGGTGGGTTTCCCCACTTCGAACTGGCGCTTGTAGGCCTGACTTAACACCTTAGAGAAGTTCTGCTCATCTTGGAAAACCGGTTGGAAAGCATGCCGGAATCCCAACTCAATGTTGTGGCTTTGCATGAAACTCAGTACCTATCTGCCAAGTGGCGAATTTCTACCGTCCCTATCTTTGATTCCAAAAGGGCATATCACCTGTCGCAATGCTAGTTATGGTGCCGTCCAAGTTCACCACCAAGATTTGGGAGTTGCCGTTTTCACCCATCGCTGGGACAGTCAGCGCAGTCCCATCTGGTGACCACAATCGGTGCGACCGAGAGTATTGGTCAAAGAAGGGTAAGAACTGCCGGGAGAAAGTTGGTGTTGGCTCGAAAGTAGCCAGTAACTCCGAGTTACCTGTCTCGATATTTATGACCCAGAGGTTAAGCAGTAAAGGGCGTTGTTGTTTTACTCGATAACGTGAGCCATCTGTCCGTATTTTCGCGAAAGATTTGTTTGCAGTTGACGCAAACTCACCAGCCTGGCCACCCGCACGGGTCAAATAAGCCAGGTGTTGACCAGTGGGTGACCAGAAAAATGCAATAGCNTTCCCATCAACGAGCTGTTCGGTTGATCCTGAGTTAGGATCGATAAGATCTATAGGGCCAGCAAAAGTAGCATAGGGCTCCCGAGGACTCATTACTGCTAAGACATCCTTGGTTGGGTTCCAGCCTAACGCTACATGTCCTTTGTGTTCAAAATCCTGAACATCCAGGGAATCGGCATTGGTAGGGCGAACTAATATTTTGTTACCAATTTCGGTTGAGGATTTCGCATAAGCAACAAACTTTTCGGTATGCGAAATGGCAGGAGCTTGAAAAAATCCTGGGTCATCCAAGTCAACAATCACTGCGTCATTTACGATATCTATGAAACCAAGTTGGGCCCCAAAACCAGCAAACCCGATATGGACCAACATTTGGCTACTGTTAGCAGCCCACTGCCAGTATAGAGGACTCCCTCCCGCCAATGTTCGTTCAAAATTATCTCCCACGTTGGCAAGATGTAGTGCCAATACACTTTGGGCATTGTTTGCTAGGAAGCTGACTATTCGACTGTTTGGAGACCAATAGAGGTAGAAAGGTGGTTCAGCTTTGCTTGTGTAGAGCACAGATTGCTCGACACTATCTTCAGTAAAGGTAAAAACTACAACAGCTCCCTCATTGTTACGATCACGCACTGCAGCTAGATTCTGCCCGTCTGGCGACCATGCTGGAAACCTGAACAACTCTGAGTCTCCTCTGGTAAGTAGAACAAGGTCACTTCCATCAGGTTGAACAGTCGCGAGCTGACCCTCCAAAGTAACAAAAGCAATTCGAGAAAATGTACCAGTCTGGGCCAAGGCAGGTGCCATAATCCCAAGAATTATGATCAGACAAAAAAAGTTTCTCACAAGGCGAGTTTAGATCATATAGCCCACTGACGTAGCAAGATTGCTAGGCTATTTGGTTTTTCACGCAAACAGTTACTGTCGCCCCTCTGCCCGGCTCGCCTTCTCAGCAAACTCGCGAGCAAATATCTTCAGTTCGGCAGACATGGGTTTGTTACCAGTGGCGCTTCCGTAACTATCGGCAAGTGATATAAGCGTCTGGAAAACAAAATCATTCATGTCATCGACCGTCATATCTACGGTCCAAAGGTCGATACGCATCGCGTTGCGTTCCACCCCATCCCATAGCGCCAATATCATAGCTTTAGCCTGCTGGGAAGTTGGTTCAGGAGCGTCATCAGCCTCCCAACGGATATCCTGAATTCCCTCATCGTCCATGGAAACCGACACGTGTATGTCCGAAGTTGTCATATATGGCATCTTAATATGGCAAACCAGGTTTTTCAGTAGATTTTATGTTTTGCGGTATTCCTTAGCCTCACCGCACCAGAAAAATTGCTCACAAACACATACGGTTCTTGATCTCAGTTTGTACATCACGATATGCCTTGACACGAATGCTTGAAGCGTCAGACAAAATCTAACCCTATTTCAAGCCGAAATAGGACACTATTGCCCGACTCCCTAACGAACATGTCTGACTTCAACACAGGTCATTCTGCGGTATCGTCCCAATGAGTGGGGGGTTATAGATAATGAAAGGACTCATCCTCGCAGCGGGACTCGGCACCCGGTTACGACCCATTACCAGCTTGAGACCAAAGCCTACGATTTATGTAGCCAACAAACCTCTTATCCACTACGGAGTTCAGGATCTTATCGAGGTCGGCATCACTGAGATCGGTGTAGTAGTAAACCAGGTCACCGCAGAAGCCCTGAAAGAAGTACTCACAGGGTTCTCCGATACAAACTTCGAATTCATTTTGCAGAACCAACCGAAGGGCCTGGCTCATGCCGTTAAAGTGTCAAGAGAATTCCTTGGCGACGAACCGTTTGTCATGTACCTAAGCGATAACATCTTCGAGAAGGGAATTAGAGATTTTCTTGAGGCTTTCAACACTGATTCGGATGTCAACGCGGCTTTAGCGCTGGTTCCAGTTGAAGACCCAAGGGCCCTGGGGGTAGCTGTAGTGAAAGGGGACCGCATCACGCAACTTGTTGAGAAACCAGAGGTCCCTCCGAGCAATCTAGCTATAGCAGGTGTTTATGTTTTTGACACTTCTATTCATGATGCCATAGAGGTGTTGGAACCAGGTGCCAAGGGTGAATATCAAATCACAGACGCGATTCAACTTCTATTAGACTCAGGGGGAAACGTGCGACCAGTGCTAGTTGATGGCTGGTGGAAAGACACTGGTAAAGCCGAGGATATTCTCGACGCCAACCGCCTTCAGCTTCTTAATCTCCGCAGAAGAATAGAAGGTGAGGTCGAAAACACCCAGATCACTGGTGACGTGGTGATTGAATCAGGAGCAATTGTACGTGACACGACTATCTGCGGACCAGCCATAATAGCGTCAGGTGCCGTCATAGAGAACGCATATATCGGGCCTTTCACTACTATCGGTAAAGAAGTTTCTATTTTCGAGGCAGAACTCGAGTACACCGTGGTTGGGAATCGCACCCGGATCAAAACTATCGAAACACGGCTGCAAGGAAGTCTTATTGGTGAGGATGTCGAAATCTGCGGTGATTCTAGTCAACCCAATACCCACCGCCTGATCATCGGTGACAATAGTAAGGTCACTCTACAGCAACCATAGGCCTTGGTGACAAACTCTTTCCTAACGGAGATTTAGTCGAGTGATATCCCAATCGACGTAACGTTAATAGGCGAAACTACAACCTTGATAGTAGGAATTTTATTAGTCCCGATCTCTTATGAATTTGGGGATTTAACCAAATTAGGGAGCCCGAAGCCGGCTCCCTATNAAGGTGAGTACTTTTATAACTTTAAGGCAGCTAATTGAGCACCGGCGTTACGGCTTCAGCGTCTTCCTCTCCAGTACGAATTCGATAGACCTTCTCCACTGGCAAGACAAAAATCTTGCCGTCACCGACATCACCAGTCCTTGCCGTCTGTAGAATCACATCAACAGTCTTATCAACAAAGGGCTCTGTTACGCCAATATCAAGACGGATCTTTTCCGTTAAACCCATTTTTACCGTAAGACCCCGGTACGTCTCGACCTTCTCTGTCTCCCCACCATGGCCCTGAACCTGAGTAACAGTAATCCCGTGGATTCCGTTCTCAAAGAGTTCAGTTAGAACGTAATTCAGTCGCTCTTTACGGATGACAGCAGTAATAAGCTTCATCATGACTGGTTCTCCAAATTACCCGTGGCTACCTGAGCGGCCTTGGTCGAAGTGCTGATAGGGATCAGTAGGGCTCCTTCACCGTCACCGTAAGCTTCCTCACCATGCATCGGCACGTCAAGACCTTGCTCCTCCGGCTTTTCCTCTGCACGGAGTGGCACGAACAGACCCACAATACGAGCGATGATAAAGGTCCCTAGGCCACTAAACACTATGGCTACCCCTACAGCAACAAGTTGAATAATGAATTGATTGAAGCTACCAGACACCTCGCCTCCCCACGCTGTAGAGACAAACACACCCGTCAGGAGGGCACCGGAAATACCCCCTAATCCGTGGGCGCCAAAGACGTCTAGTGAGTCGTCTAGACTTGANTTGCCACGCCACGTAATGAAAGCGTAGCTTGGAAAGGTCGCAATCAAACCAATAATGATGGCGGCCAAAGGCGATACCACGCCAGCCGCAGGCGTTATGGCAACAAGGCCAACAATAACCGCCGTTGCAAGACCAACTGCAGTTACCTTCCCAACACGGAAAAGATCGATGATGGCCCAAATGACTATTGTGGCTGCTGGAGCAAGCAGCGTGTTTGCGAGTGCAAGTGAGGCAATACCATCAGCGGCGTATGCACTACCACCGTTAAAGCCGAACCAACCAAACCACAGNAGACCAGCACCAAGCAACGTAAAAGGAACCTGATGGGGGAGCATAGCTTTTTTTCCATAATCGCGACGCTTGCCAATCATCAAAGCTAGTACAAGTGCAGCTACTCCAGCATTGATGTGTACTACCGTGCCGCCCGCAAAATCAATNGCCCCAAGCGTNGATAAGAACCCGCCACCCCAGACCCAGTGGGCTAGAGGCCCATAAATCACCAGACTCCAAAGAGCAATGAACAGCATGAACGCACTGAAACGCATTCGCTCTACCACCGCACCAGAGATAAGAGCGGCAGTGATAATTGCAAAGGCCCCCTGGAAAGCGAGATCAAGGATTGCTGGCACACCATCACCCGTGAGACCGACATGGTTTAGGAATGCGAATTTAAAACCACCAACGAACCAATTACCGACATCGTAGGCAAAGCTATAACCTAAGAGGGACCAGGTGAGACCGACGACTCCGAGTGACACGAAACTCATCATCATGGTGTTGAGAGCGTTCTTACGTCGAACCAATCCTCCGTAAAAGAAGGCCAAACCAATTACCATGAGAAACACAAAGGCAGTAGAAACAAGAATCCATGCCGTAGCTGCAGGATCGAGGGTGGATTCCTGAGCAAACGCGTTGCCAATCACCATCAAGGTAGGTAGAGCAAAAAATTTCTTCATTCGGTTACAACCTCCCACTAAATCAGCTGAGGTGGAATTTTTCCACCAAGTTGCTCGATATTAGCAAAATAGTTGCTTGGTGTCAATCACAAATGCGCCATGAAACCACTTTGTATGCGTAAATGATCCCCGAATGTTACTAATTTATGTTTCTTGTTCACATTTTAGTTAACACCGTGCACATTTCAACCTCTAGTTAAATCCAACCATGTTGTCATTACAGGGACCCGGCTAAAAAGTAAACCCGAAAGTTCATGATCCCGCAACCGACCATAATCCAGATAGAATGCATTGCTATGCCTAAAGATAACCAAGTCACAAATGTACAAATATTTGAAAAAAAACTAGCCGCATATGCTGAGGTGGCGGTTCGTGTCGGGCTAAACCTGCAACCGGGACAACGGCTCATCATCGATGCTTCAATAGAGGCTGCCCCAATGGTGCGTCGCATAACCTCAGAAGCTTATAGAGCTGGAGCCGAACTAGTAGATGTTCTTTGGAATGATCCCAGCGTAACGCTGACACGTTTTAACTTTGCCCCAGACGACAGCTTCGACCTTGTTCCTTCATGGCGACGAGAAGCCATGACTCGTGCAGGGGAAAGGGGAGATGCCGTAATATACGTCGGTTCACCAAATCCTGATCTTCTCGCTGATCAGGATCCCGAACGAGTACGCCGCCACCAACGCGCAGGTAATGAGGCAATGCGATCATTTAACGAATCTCGAGACCGACAGATGGTCAACTGGACAATAGTGACTGTACCCAGCGATGCCTGGGCCGCTCGCGTATTTCCTAAACTACCCACAGAGGAAGGAAAGAGGCGACTGTGGGACGAAGTTTTCAAAGCCGTTCGCGTTGATAACACTAATCCCGTAGCTGCTTGGGACACTCACATAGGCACTCTTGACCGAATTCTAAAACACCTTAACAGCCGCCGCTACAAACTTCTCCGTTACCGGGCACCTGGAACTAACCTAGAGATTGGACTCCCACAGAAACACTGTTGGATGAACGCACGATTCCTAACCCAGCGTGGCACATCCTACATTGCCAATCTCCCAACCGAAGAAGTGTTCACTAGCCCACATCGTAACCACGCCGAGGGTGTGGTTAGGGCTTCAATGCCACTGAGTTACGGCGGAGTACTAATCGAGAATTTCGGCTTACGCTTCCAAAGCGGCAGAGTAGTAGACGCTTGGGCTGATAGCGGCCTCGAAACTCTCGAAGGTATTCTCGAAACCGATGAGGGAGCACGCCACCTGGGTGAAGTAGCTCTAGTCCCAAATTCTAGTCCCATTTCCCAATCAGGATTACTTTTTTTCAATACTTTGTACGATGAAAACGCTTCAAGTCATATGGCTATTGGTCGCGCTTTCTCTTTCACCCTCAGTGGGTGGGAATCACAAAAGGACAAGGCCCTTGAGAAAGCCGGAATCAACCAGAGCCTCACTCACGTAGACTTCATGGTTGGTTCGGAAGAGATGAACATCGATGGGGTGAGAGAAAATGGCTCTGTTGAGGCGATTCTCCATGCAGGTGAATGGGTATCATGAAAAAGGCAAAAGTTGCATTCTGTAAGCCGCTAAGCAATTGAATCATAGTTGGTTTTGAAAATGAGGCCTAGCCTTTAAAAAATGGTTGTGGTCTACGATAACTTAGGCTCCGCCATAACCACTCAACCGGACCAAAATAGAAGCGCCTCAACCACCAAATACTAATTACTATTTGTAAGGCGAAGATCACTAACGTTATGAGCAAGCCCAGCGCAGGTCCGATTTTGCCATAGAAACCCANTCCGTAACCGTGAAAAATAGTCACTGCTATAAGGGTCTGGGCAAGATAATTACTTAGAGCCATTCTGCCTACCGCAGCCAAGGGCACAAAACGATCCTCTGCCCCAGGAGAAGCAAGAACAAGCATAAAGACAAACATGTAACTTGCTCCCAGCAAGGGCCCAGCAAAACCGTATGTGAAAAACAGGCCTAGGCCCACTGTCCAATCAAGTAGCAAAAAACCATACAGAGCTTTAAACAAGATGGCAGCTGGCAACAGTATCAAAACTAGCTGGCGCAATCTAGGTAGGTGCAACACTGGAACTTCAAGAAATCCAAAGCGACCTAGAAGCAACNCAATAATAATCCACCCAAAAACAACCGGTAAGAAAATTAGGCCCTCCATTAACTCTGGGAAGCGAGCGCTAAGCAAATCAAAGTACGTCCCAGAACTATAGAGTTGGACGAGTTCCAATACCACCGTAAAATTTGCCCCAACAGGATCTCCAACCGACAGAACCAGAAAAAGAAAAAATGTTGTCAAAACCAAGAAGAGAACAGTAACAAAGCGGAATAAAAACCGGGTAGTTCGCAATGCAAAGGCGAGTAGGGCCAAAGCTGCAAAAGCGTAAACAAGGAGTATATCGCCCCTCCAAAGACACAACGCGTGCACCAAACCTATAGGGACCAGCCAAGCGTAGCGGCGAAAAAGCATAGGCCTTCTATTTTCTTTAGTGCGAAGCTGGATTGCTATTCCAACTCCCAGAAGACACGCAAAAATAGGAGCGAAGGCACCCTCANCAAAAACCCTAACGAACCACTCTGCCATCTGGTCTACCGGAGATTCCCAAACAGTCATAGGCACTGCCCTCAAAGTCGGTCCAGCAAAATCTAGCATGTTGACAAGGAGAATGCCGAACAGTGCTAAGCCACGCAATATGTCGATACTCAGGGACCGGGCTGTCGGTGGAATAGGTCCTAAACGACCTAACATTTCTACCGGTTTACTCACTCCGGCTTTAAAAGGGGAAATAGAATTACGTCACGGATCGATGGAACGTCGGCTAGTAGCATAGCTAGTCGATCAATACCCAACCCAAGGCCCCCCGTCGGGGGCATACCGTACTCCAGTGCAACAAGGTAATCCTCATCAAGGGGAGGGGACTCCTCATCACCAGCTTGACGCAACTGCTGTTGTAGTTCGAAACGCTCACGTTGATCTAGTGGATCATTAAGTTCAGAAAATGCGTTGCCCAGCTCCATTCCCACTGCTACCGGTTCGAAACGAGCAACTAAACCAGGGCGCTTAGGGTGTACCTTTGCCAGCGGACTAATTACCTGTGGATGATCCATGACGAATACAGGCCCGACTAGGTGCGGCTCTAAGTAAATATCATAGAGCTTATCCATCACCTGATTGAACGCTTGATTCCCAAGTGCTTCTTCGCCATCTGCTGGTGGGTGATGATCATGCACCCATAAACGCAGCTGCTGCTCATCGAGGAGATCGAATTCGATACCCATGCGCGTTGCAAGCTCATCGGTATAATCGATCCGCGGCCACGGTGGGGTAAAGTCCAACTTCTGTCCCTGATAGGTGAGAATCATTGATCCGGTAATTTCCTGCACTAGCTTCGAATACATATCTTCAACAAGCTCCAGGATCTCAAGGTAATCACGTCCAGCCCAATACAGTTCAAGCATCGTGTATTCCGGATTGTGCTTGTGACTAAGACCCTCATTACGAAAGTTACGACCGATTTCATAGACTGCCTCGAACCCACCGACGATCAAGCGCTTGAGGTGTAACTCCAGTGAAATGCGCAAATGAAAGTCGTAATCAAGAGCATTGTGGTGCGTAAGGAAGGGCCTTGCTTCGGCACCTCCCGGGATCGTTTGCAATACCGGAGTCTCAACTTCGATGAAGCCCAAGTCATCTAAATGGCGACGTATGAATGACACGGCTTTACTGCGTAATACGAAAGTGTCTCGCCTGTCAGGGTTAACCATCAAATCGATGTAACGTTGGCGATAACGAACTTCCTTATCAACGAGACCTCGATGCTTGTCTGGAAGGGGACGCAATGACTTTGCCAACAACCTAAACGAATCAACTCGCACGGTAAGTTCCTTAGTCTGAGTGACAAAAAGACTACCGTGGACCTCAATCCAATCACCAAGGTCAACTTTCTTAACAGAAGTATAGTTCTTAAGCTGGTCCCGCTGAAAATAAGCTTGAATACGCCCTGACGCATCCTGTAGCGTGGCAAATGTTACTTTACCCATTCGACGGAGTAGCATTGCCCGGCCAGCAATCACGACCCGCTCCTCAGGAAACTCTTCCCCTGCCGTTATTTCCGAGCGAGCTCTATGAAGCTCAGCAGCACTATGGCTAGAACGGTAGCGGTGAGGATAGGATTCAAAACCGCGCTCGCTCAAAGACTCTAAGTTCCTGAGCCGCTGCTCGCGCTGCTCCTGGAGCGACTTCTGCGACATGAACGTCAGTTTACGTTAATTCGCAAGCGTTGAACACACGCTAGGGTAATTCAACGGGCTAAGTCTACAAAAAACCACTACAGATAACGTTATCTGTAATCCGGTCAATTTATCTCTTCCACTAATAGTGGAGCTGTAGTCACGGTAATTCGTCGACCTGGGATGCGTTTTACAAATTAGGTCAGGTTAGTTAAAGATGAGGTCAGGTTTAATGCCCACATTCGTGTTATTTCGTTGATAGCATTGACCGTGTTTAGAGAACAGTTTGACGCCTTGGCTTTCCTTTTCGCCACAAGCTTCAAGGCTCTCTGGGAGAGTACCTTAGAATAAATTGGGTTTATATTTATCTGTTCCATACAGTCCACTAACGCTGATTGGTGAGGAAAGATTTGCTTAAGTGGCTTACTCTTACACTTCTATATAATTAATCCATTTTCTTGCTAGTAGTCGCTGATGGATGTCGCTTAATTGCCTGGGCAATCTCAAGATATTGAAGTCGCATCCTAGCGAGATCTACTATCGGTTCGCTCCCGTTTGGATATTCAGGTGACCACCGACGAAGCCAGCTACCCTCCGGGTCATGCTGCATTATTTGGCTCTCGAATTATTTGGCTCTCGAAATTGAAAACCCGAAAATACGGTACTGCGTCGACACCTAAACCGCCAGCCCACTGCCAACCCACAACGTTGCTCGCTAAATCACCATCTATTAGGCAATTTCTAAAGTATCGCTCCCCCCATTGCCAAGGAACAAACAAGTACTTAACTAGAAATTGTGCTGCTAGCATTCGAGCCCGATTGCTAATCCAGCCATTAGTCCTAAGCTCCCGCATAGCAGCATCCACGACCGGCACACCAGTCCGGCCTGATTTCCAAGCCTCGAACTTCTGTAAATCATGACGCCAGGGAAACTTAAGCCACTGCCGATCAAAAGGCAATATATAAAGTTGAGGGTAATTTAATAGTAAATCGGCACAGAAATCACGCCAAAACAGCTCAGCAAGCCACTTCTCGGAGCCGGGACCAGACAATTTGGTCACGACGGAAGCAGCCAATCGAGGAGATAGTACTCCAAGCGTGAAATAGGGGGAAAGATGGGAGGTTCCCCTCCCATCTAAAGCGTTTCGAGTTTTATGGTAATTCTCAACACCATTAATCAAGAAGCTGCCCAATAATTTTAGTGCTGGCCCCTCTCCTGCTTCAGGAAGGGAGCAATCAATAGGTTCATCTGGTATTTCTCCAAGAGAAGTGGTCTGAGGACCGGGAATCACTTCAGGTGACGGTAGTGGATCCGGCCAAGGAAATTTTTTGGCCCGGCGAGCATAAGGACTAAAAATAACATAGGACGTCGAGTCATTCTTCACCACGGTTCCAGGCTCATACAAATAATTCCCAGCATGCCAAAAAATAGGTATCCTCAAAGACATCTCTGTCTTTTTATCCCACACTTGGTCATCTGGGCTGTATCTCTTCAATGCACGAACCGCGGTGGCAGAAGTCTGAGTAGCTAAAGCAGGCAGAACCTCCCACGGATACCCGCTTTTGATTATTAACGTACCGCCCCTATCCCGATAGGCTCTAGAAAGTTCTCTTAAGTTCATGTTAAACCAGGCTTGTCGACGAATTGAAAAGTAGTTGCGTTCTCGGGGTTCTATAATTACTAGGCCCAGACAAGGTCCTCCCGCGACAGCAGCATTAAGAGCTGGATGATCGTGCACCCGAAGATCGTTACGGTGCCAGACAAGTTCCATACTGCCAACCTAAGTCGGAAATCATCTTCAGCTCAGTAGCCCACAACCAGGTTAGATAGAACAAGAAGACGACTTTGCCAAATATCAATCTCTTTATATCAAAGCAAAAATATCTGAAATATGATTCAGAGCCGACCGGAAAGAAAAGAAGTATCGTTTAGCTCCTTTCTCTAAAATTACAACCTATCACTCACCCCGTAAACGGTGAAATTTGACTTGACCTTGACGCACCATAAATCTGCACCTACACTACAAAGCGAGAGAAACGACTTATGGCGACTCAAGAGGATAAGAAAAACGAGGGTAGTGCGACACCTGTTTCAGTGTCATACGAAAAAAGTCCTACATTGGAAGGCATCCTGGCGAAGTTAGACCAAGGATTTCCAGACAACCAACCAATACCTGAAACAATTGCCAGAGTAAAGGCCCACTATCGAGCATTAATTAAGAACAACACGAAACCGGAATAGAGAAGTCTCTAAGCATGTACCGTAAGACGGTTAGTGGAAAAACCCTATGAGTTATGTCTATGGCAACTCATAATCCGCAAAAAACGGCTAAAATCACTATATCCCGAGACCTCCAGATTTGCATCTTGGAATTGAAGCTAGTTGCCTATCAAAATATACGTTAGACATTGATGGCGCAAAACTTACCTAGCCAGACAAAACCTTGAAACAGGTAATAAGGTCGCCATTCTGAGGTACATAGTGAAACAATTAAGCTTTTTGACTTAACATATATGGACTCATAGACCTAACTTTGGTTTCCCAAAATACAATCTTAATCTACTCGCCGACGGCTCCAACTTTAAACATAAGGTAAACATAGATTGCTACTAGAAGAGTAACAAATAACCCCACTACAAAGATGACTATACTGTTCATGTCACCGGTTCCTCATAGCGACCTTAAGGTACCCGCCAAAAGCAAGTATCGAGGGTACCCAGATACCTACAAACACGCCCTCATCTTTCTGTCCAGAAAACCAAAGATAGACTGAGAAAAGAAATGATATGAATGCAGCGAACAATAGAATATAGTCGGTAATTTTAAGCACGAATTCTACCTCCAGAATTGGTCTTAAGCCTCTTTTGCGCAGTGTAACTCACTGTCACCATAGTCTGCCTTATCTACACGTCAATTGGGTCACGGTTACGATCTCCAGGAAAGAATTTACCAAGGATGTGGACTCAGCACCGAATTAATTCTTTTGGTTACCCTTGTTTTCCAAAACTCAACACGAAAATTAAAATAACAATCAAATGCCTGGTAATTAATTATAGAGGAAAATACTATTACGCATCTCCAACTGACACATCTTCCTCCCCAACATCAAAACCCAATATTGCAAAATGTAAAAATTTAGAGAACCCCACTAGGACTACACTTTTTTTCGAGCAAAGCAATGTAAGCTCACTAGAATTCTCGGCAGAATTAAAGACACCAGTGCCGATTTAACTTAAGGTGGTGTCCCAAGTAAATTGCAGGCAGAATAGAAAAGTCATGTTTAGGCTGCAATTTGCGATGAGCCTAAGAGACTTGTTGACATCTTGAGTAAGCAAAGGATTAATCATGTCTAGCCTAAACCTGTTTACCCCCCATCCACTACTGTTTATATTGGTAACTGTTTTAGTTATTAGCTGTTACGGTGTTGCTCAGCCTCCGCACGTCAGTGAGGTTTCAGTGAAACAGCTCCCTAGGCCAATAACAACCTTTCCGCCCGTTATTGGACGTAATTTGAATCGTGTTGATTACTCCCTACCCGAAGATTTTGAAGGTCAATTCAATCTCATCTTTCTAGCCTTTTCTCAGGCCCAACAAAACGAAGTAGACACTTGGCTTCCGTTCGCTAAAACCGTCGAAGAAAATCTGCCAAGCATGTACTTTTACGAAATACCTACCTTAACCAAAGCCAACGGTCTGTTCCGAAATATTATTGAGGGTGGCATGCGCTCAGGCATTAAAGATCCCGAAACTAGAGCCCGGACCATCACCCTTTATCTTGACCGGACGGATTTTCTAAGAAACCTTGGAGTTTCATCTACAAGTTCGATCCTTACTCTTTTAGTAGAGAAGGAAGGCGACGTTTTGTGGATGGCCGAGGGGACTTACACCGATGAAAAAGCACGAAACGTTTATGAGATTATAAAGTTAGCCAGTCAGTATGACGAGTAAACTAAGACTTGATTCGTACTATCTAGGTAAATATCGTAGTTACAACCGAACTAAAATACCTGTACCAAATGGACTTGTAAAACACCGAGAACCCCTAGAAACAGTTATCAACAAGGTTGCCTGTACTTTGTAGCTGCAAATTGCGTCTATCCCGGCAAAATACAAAGGGTCAACTTCATTGTTAAATTCCTCTGATTTACCTCTATATCCCGCACCAATTTTAGGCTTTAGGAAAATCCCAGGCAACCTATTGGTCTTTAAAACCCTCACTCAATAGACATGACGACGTATTCTGTTTCTTTTTGACTAATAGTTACTTTGAAATGATCGCCTTCCTTGTGCCCCATAGCAGCCTTTCCCAAAGGTGATTCATCACTTACTTTGGGAATCTTCCCTTCAAGCACACCTGCTTCGATAGGCGAAACCAGCTGGATTGAAAATACTTCCTTAGTCTGAATCTCCTGCAGGGAAATAACGGCCCCAAGTTCAACCGACTCCATCTTGTGTTCCTCAATAATAATGGAACGGTTAAGCTCGTCTTCTAATCTATCAATTCGTTCTTCGATGCGAATCTTTTCGTGCTTGGCTTCCTCAAGTCCCGCATCGTCATAGTCGTCAGAAGACCCAGTCAACTCTTGCAAAATCTCGGTGGCTTCCTCAAGCCTACGGTATTCTTGCTCGAGATTACCGCTCAGGCGCTCAAAGCCTTGCTGTGTCAATTGAACTTGCCTTCTCATCTCCCGTCTCCCATCTCATACAAAGCCAACACATCTAATGAGAAGTCTTGCCCCCCACAGTTCCAAACAACCTACTAAACTTTCGATTCGCTCGAGTCTACCACAAACATATGACGTTCCTGGTACTTTGTTCAAATTGCGATTTAGCGTGGAATTTTTTCTTAAACATCAAATAAATATTCAAAATTTCACATTCTGGCTTTTCTCAGGCGTAAATCACCAGAACTTCGTACACTTTGGAGACGATGTTTCGCTATTTCGTCTTTATCTTTGTTGGCACCCTCTTAATTACAGTTGGGTGCCATAGGCGTGTACCCGCTATCCAAATCTCTAATGTCGATCCTTTTGAGGCCACAATTCTCGCTGACTACAGAAGTTACCGAGAAGCTAATTTGGCAAAAAACTTTGCAACTATGTCAACTATCGCAATTAATAACGCTGGTTTTCTTGGAGTTCGAGCGTCTTTCGATCTTGCCCGCACCTCAGCCTTAAAACCAAGCGAACGATTAGAGCACTTTGAACGAGCCCTGGCCCGCCGAACTGAAGATCCTCTAGCACGACGGGAAAATCAGGAGTTGATGTTGGAGTTAGCCCGGCTCGCTGAGAAGTCAGGTAATACTGAGAAGGCATTGGCTGCCTACGAAGATTCTCTTCCGCTTCCCGATGCGAGAAAAGGCTTAGAACAACTTCACACAAACCCTTACGATCTTAGTCGCAGCTACTTTAAGGGGAGATTATATCAAGATGCCCTAAAAGCCTTAGGTACCTTGCAAGCTCCTTCTATTGAAGGTCCTTCTTACCAAAAGCTGGGTCAACACGAAAACGCGCTTGACGCCTTTGAACGATGGCTAACAGAACAACCGGGTAATGTTGATGCCCTCTATGGCGAGGCTTGGTCACACTTTCACCTCGGAAATATCGAGGTAGCTAAAGGGAAGTTACTCAACCTCACTGGTTCTAATGCTCTTTACGGTCAGGCTCTAATTGCTAATCGCGAAGGTAACGTAGACAAAGCTGTGACACTATTGATGCTCAGCGGTAGGTCACCCCACGCCTGGCTAGCAACTGGCCTTCTTGAAGCAAAAGATCGGTATTCCGATGCACTACCGATCTATCTGCATCTTGCTAAAAGCGAGACACACTACAATGACGACGCTGCATACCGGGCAATGATCCTGGCTCAACGATTAAGCCTTGAGGATACTGCCCGTCGGGCGAAATCCCTAATCCCCAATGATTCTTTTTTTGGGCTCAAGGTTGGTAAATTTCCGTATGTACCTAAAACCTCTCATTTACCAAATCTTCGCCCTCCGGTCATCGATCTAGCAGCAGCACTCGCAAAGGCTGGGGATATAGAGTCAGCCATTGGTGAGCTGAAACTGAGCCTTAATTATTCTGACGATGAGGCGACGATTGTCGCTTTAGGTGAGGCTCTCCAAATGTATGGAGAGTACCGCCAAAGCCAGCGCAAAGCTGCTAGTTTTGTCTCCCGAGGCAGCACCGATCTCCGAACTTGGAAATTAGCCTACCCACAGGCCTACCCTGAGTTAGTCTTGATCGAAGCTAACCAGTACAATCTTGAACCAGCAATTATATGGGCAGTAATGCGTAGGGAATCTGCATTCTATCCAAAAGCAGTATCTCGGTCTAATGCGCAAGGCCTGATGCAGGTAATACCCTCAACTTGGAATTGGCTTGCCGAACTAAGAAGCGAAAAACCAGGTGACCCATTTAACCCAGCATTGAATATTAAGTACGGTAGCACCTACCTAGCTTGGTTAATGAAGCTCTTTGAAAATGATCTAGAGTTGACTGTAGCATCGTATAACCGCGGTCAAGGTTATATCCAACGACTATTTGAAGGATCAGTTGTTGGCAGAGACAAAGATGAACTATACAGAGAAATAGACACTTTAGAGACCAGAGAGTATATGCAGAAAGTTATGTTGTCCGTAGCGATCTACCGAGAACTATACAACTAATTTAGTACTCTTCGCGAAACAATTTAGTAAGGAAATAACATCTAATCCCTAGTTGGCAACTCAGGTATTGACAATACGCTCGCCAAATATATAAAATTCACTTCGATGGCTAATCTATACTAAATTAGTCTGAATTAAAAAAGGAGTTTATGTAGTATGAAACAATCCAGCTTTAGGGTATCTCTTTGCTTTCTAGTTGCCTTTCTTGTGGGCACAAGTACTGCGCAGGCACTAACAGTTTATTCTGGTCGTAACGAGGCCTTCGTTGGCCCCGTTATCGATGCGTTTGAAATCGCAACCGGAATTGATATCGAAGTCCGTTACGGCAAATCATCTCCACTAGCAGCCCTTCTGCTCGAAGAGGGTGCAGCCAGCCCAGCTGACGTATTCCTTTCGCAAGATGCAGGAGCCCTAGGGGCAGTAAGCGAAGCACTACTTCTTGATGTACTACCAGATGGCATTCTTAACCACGTAGAAGCCCGTTTTCGGAGCGATAGTGGACAGTGGGTTGGAGTAACTGGGCGAGCTCGCGTTCTAGTTGTTGGCGCCTCGGTTCCTCAAGCTGACTATCCCGCGAGCGTTTTCGACCTAACTGATGAGAAGTATCGGGGTCGGGTAGGTTGGGCTCCCACTAACGCTTCTTTCCAGTCTTTCGTAACAGCCATGCGCAATATTTACGGAGACGCTCAAACTGGCGATTGGATTCGTGGCATGATCGCTAATGACACACAGATTTACCCCAAAAACACCCCTCAGGTTGACGCTGCTGGCCGGGGCGAAATCGATTTTGGACTGGTAAACCACTACTACCTTTACCGCTTCACGAGCACCGATCCCGACTTCCCTGCTCTCAACTACTATCTACCTGACGCCGACATTGGTTCCCTTATTAACGTTGCTGGCGCTGGCGTTCTGAGCAGCAGCGACAACAGTGAAACGGCTCTCCGATTTATTGAGTTCCTGCTTTCGCACACCTCACAATTGCACTTCGCATCTTCGGTTAACGAGTACCCACTGGTTGAGGGCGTACCTGCCAATCCCGGCCTCGTACCTCTTAGTGATCTTGATACCCCAGATATCGATCTGTCGGACCTATCTGACCTTCAAGGCACTCTTGACCTCCTACTGGAAACAGGGGCTTTAGACTAAGCTCCCAATCCCTTTTTGTTCCCCTTCTACCGGTTACCGAAGCCTAGGTAGATCGAGGAATAAATCCCCCTCACCGCTCCGCACCTAGCAGTGAGGGGGATTCTTTTTCACGAAGCAAGCTAGGGACAGAACAACTAATAGGGTTAATCTTGAGTATCAGAAGTTATTACAAAAGGCTTATGGAGGGCGGAACCCTTTCCGCTCAAACTTACCCAACGGAAATCACCTGCTGGCACGCACCACACGATTTCTCCCAAGATCTTTAGCTTGGTACAAAGCATCATCCGCGCGTCGTATAAGCTCCTGCGCAACCTCACCATGCTCGGGGTAAGAAGCCACACCAACAGAGATCGTAAGGCTATCCATTAACCCGCTAAAACCCTCTATCTTGAGTTGACAGACTTGGCTAACCAATCTCTCGGCTCTAATGGCTGCCGATACGAGGTTAGTCTCCGGAAGCACTATGAGGAATTCCTCGCCGCCATAACGACAGGGGATATCCCGAACCCGAAAGGTCAAGTTCATAAGGCAACCCAGCGCCTTGAGCACTTTGTCACCAGTCTCATGGCCGTAACGATCATTGAATAATTTAAAGTGGTCGATATCAGCGATGATTAATGACACTGGCTCACCAGTACGCCTAGCATGGCGGATCTCGTTGTCAAGTACCTGTCCAAGGTATCGACGATTAAACATCCCAGTTAAGGAGTCCCTAATAACCTGCTCCTCGAGCGTAGCACGCAACTGAAGATTAGCAATTACTAGGGACAGTACTTCAGCAGCTCCTAAGAACATTTGTTTGGCGTCACTAGAAAGAGCATCACCAACATGTGTCGTACCTAATATGCCTATATCTCGTCCCTGAAATACTAGTGGGCATTGCAGTTCAAAAGAATCTATTTGAGCCGAGTTGAACGGTAAAGCCTCTGTTTTAGAAGTCCAAGGCTCTGGCTCACTTGGTTGACCTGCTACGTCCCAAGTAGCAACAAGTTCGCAGTCACTATCATCAGGATGGTAGAGAAAAAGGGCGCCCATGGTATTAGGCAAGAGTGCCTGGAACTTTATCCGTAATTCTTTAAAGAAACTCTCATCGAGGCGATCACAATGCAACAAAGCAACAGTCAGTTCATTCATTAGGATTACCTGCTGCCTTGAGTCGGCCTCGGGACTTATGAGAGGACGCAAATCCAGCATCCTTGGAGGTTTAAGCTCCCTGAACGGACTAAACCAGTGGGTTCCTTTATAAACCTGTAATGGTGGTCCATTTTGGCCGTAACCCTTGGTTTGTCATAAAACATGCAATATTATCCCATGCATCTGTTATTAGTGACGTTGCTACCCAAATTTTACCGAAAAGAACTCACTAGGCTGATTGGCTGTAAATGGTAGGAAAGCTGCCTAAGCCCACTAATTAGTCTTCCATTAAAGCCAGAAAGCTTTAAACTAGTCTTTAATGGGATGCCTACGCTTATGCATTAGATTATTGACTTCTCTTTTGTTTCTGACCCTAAGCTTTGCGCAACAAGAGGTAGCTACTTCCTTGGCCGTGCCTTCTACTGACCTTACACCCATCGAAGTTGTACGGATTCAGATTGCTGCTCTGCAACGCAATGACGATCCATATATAGATGCGGGAATTTCCCTTGCATTCAGCTTCGCCTCACCGAGTAACCGGAGAAATACTGGTCCAGTCAATCGCTTTGCTCACATGATCAAAGAAAGCTATGGAGTAATGCTGTATCACGCGCAAGCAGAATTTAGCGAGGCCGAAATTTTGGGCAACGAAGCTCGGGTGGGAGTTATTCTAACTACACCAGAAGGCACCCGGCACGGTTTTATGTTTGTTCTGTCAAAACAACTTGGAGGGCAATACTCCGGTATGTGGATGACTGACACCGTTTTTCGCTTTAGCGTTTCAGAACCTAGTAGTACCTAATACAAGGTGGTAGCCCAGTTGGTTAGTGCCCTACCAACGTCGGGCAAGCCCCATACTTTCCCCATTACCACCGCAACTCTATGCCACAGAAAGATAAAGTTGAATCAGGCATTAAATGTGAAGATCTGGGGCATAAAGCGAGCATCAGGTTTTTGCTCCGAATCTAGTTCTATGAGGGGATCCATTACCTTGGCCCATTTTTTGTGTGCTGGCGTATCCCATAAGCGGGGGAACGCCTCCTGATCAATCACCTCGGCGTAAAGGTAAAGGTATGGTTCCATGACAAAGGTGTGGATCTTTATGATTCCGCTTTCTTTAAGTGCTTTTTCCAGCTCTGGCCAATGTGTCGGGATCTGGTCGTGGTGCCGAGTATACTCCTCGAGCGCCCCTGGTTTAAGGCGAAGTACTAGGCCTTGCGTAATCATGTTGTCACTCCTAACTGTGGTTATCCTCTACCTATTGTCTCACGATCTGATGGTTTAAAACCAAGTTGATTAGGAAAAATAACCTAATCAACTTGGTTTTAAACCACTTGGCAAAGGACTTGTATATGCCTTACCACCGCTCGCCTCGTTGAGATCTTCCTTAGCTCGGACAAGGAGTTCCGGCTTTGTGAAAAGATCCCATCCAGCCAAGGCAAGTCCCTTGGCAGCAAATATCATGCCTTTTAATCCAATAGTGGATCCAGAAGATGCAACCGTTTGCCAACTATGACCCGGAGTCCCGAGCGGCCAGCAAGTAGTAGTTATTTGGCCAGTTGGTGTAATCCAACTAACATCTCCCACTTCCGTAGAGCCACTCCCTCCTTCCAACTTGCTTTTATGAGGTAGGACATGTTCCCATAGTGGATTTTGAAGGTCGTTTTCTGATATGCCTTTTTTGGCTTTATGTTTTATGGCTTTAAAGGAATTCTGAACAGCACCTTCGGGAAAGGTATCCTGTAGAGCTTTTGCGAATGTTCGTTCTTGCTTGGTGAAGTATATTCCTCCTGCCGCCTGCATCTTTGCTAGCAAGAGGTCAGACAGAGTGTCGTTGGGCAACAGGTTGTAACAGCCAGTGACAAATTCAACTTTGTGATTGGTGCCAGTCATCAAGGCAGCGCCTTTAGCAACGTCCAGCAAGCGAGCATAGATCTCTTCAACCTGGTCTCGAGTCGGTGCGCGCACAAAGTACCACACCTGCGCATAAGCAGGAACCACATTGGGAGCCTGACCACCGCTGGTAACCACACTGTGTATCCGTGCCTGTTGAATTACGTGCTCACGTAGGTAGTTGACACCTACATCCATTAGCAATACCCCATCCAGAGCACTACGACCAAGGTGCGGCGCCCCACCTGCGTGGGATGAAATGCCATGAAAAGAAACCTTAAAAGAGTTCATTGCTAGGGAAGTATTACTCCAAACGATATTGGAGTCGCTCGGGTGCCAGCTCAGGGCAGCGTCAAGATCATCGAACACACCGTCACGAGCCATGAATGTTTTACCAACTAGCGTTTCTTCTGCTGGGCACCCGTAAAAACGAATAGTTCCCCTTACACCACCTTCCTCCATAGCTGTTTTTAGGGCTAAGACTGATGCTAGGCAAGCAGTGCCAAACAGGTTGTGACCGCATCCGTGACCAGGACCTCCAGTATGAATGGGTTCCTTTTCGTTGTTTATCTCCTGCGAAAGACCGGGTAGCGCATCATACTCACCGAGATAGCCAATAACTGGGGTACCTTTACCCCAATGAGCCACGAAGGCAGTTGACATCCCCCCAACACCCCACTCGATGTGAAACCCGGCAGCCTCGAGCTCCCCCGCCAATAAAGCTGATGCGAATTCTTCTTCAAGGGCAACTTCAGGCCGTCTCCAGATTTCCGTAGCGAGACGGACTAGATTTTCTTCCTGATCATTAATGTTTTTGAGGATCATTTCTTCAGCCGTCATATACATAGCCGCCTTTTTTAGGGATTACTCCTGCGATCATTAGTGGAGCGACTGCCTCTGCGTTACCTACACACAAGCTTGAAATGCGCTTATTTTAAAGAGAATAGCTCTGCTCATTAAACTTCCCCTTGTTTTTACATTTGAACAGCTTTAACCAATGTCTCTACCAACAACCTTTCATCCTCAGATAGTGGGCCAGCCTGCACACTATTGACGTTAGGCCTAACCCATTTCGTTCTGCGAATGGCGGTAATGACTTTATCGACATGAGGATGGAATAAGGAGTAACGCAATAGTAGGTCTGCAAGCTGAATCTTATTGACACCACTTGCAGCCCCTTCAGCAACCATTTTGTCTAGAAACCATCCTCGGATGAATGGTGAGCAAGCATAGGTTTTCCAACCAAGGCTTTCTTGGCTAACCTTAAAGTGGGGTGCGACTTCAGCGGCATTATAGGCATTCAATGGACGAACCATGAATGAGAACGGATTATGTTGCTCAAACCTAGCTAATGTGGTTTCGTCAGGAGACCAAAATCCCAGGTCAGTGATATGTCCTTGCCGCTGCCAATCTATGACCAGTGCTTCCATTCGAGCATACTTGTCCGAGATGCCGGTGTCGAGGTCGTGAATGACTAGAGCATCAATCCGATTCGTTCTCAATTCGCTAAGAAGCTGGTCGAGATGTTCAGGCCGGAATTCAGTGGGCCGCTCAGCGCTGTCTGCTGGTGCCATAGGCGTCAAAAAATTCCAAGCGATTAGATAAGCCTCGTCCCGCCGACCTAGTTCTTCAAGAGCCCTACCAAGGGCTACTTTTTCAGGAGAAAGAGTTGTGTCAAACATTCGAATTCCTGCGTCGAGACAGGTACTTACGATTTCTCGGGCTTCGGCTGGACTAGGAATAGGGTCATTACCCATGGTGCTGAAAAAACTGTGACCACCAAGGATGAGAGGAACTTCTTCGTAATTACCCATAAGCTTCCAGGCCGCTGGCAAAGTAATGCATTACTACCTCCAGAATCAGTTCGGAATTTAAGGAACCTGATTACGAAAGGTTCCACCAAAGGTCTCTCTCCGAGTATTTTTTGCGGTATCACAATAGAAGTTGTGATACTCAACCACATTATTCTATCGCATGGCGCTGTAAAGAAATCTTCTGTTGAATTGACTTTGAAGCTAACCTTTTATCTAACAATCAAAGGTTAGCTATACTTGTTTTAGGCGCTACGTCTTAATTAAAACTGTTTCTAGATAGGATTGAAAGTATTCCTATGAAACAACTGATAAAGACGGTATTGAGACGTGGGTTTGGGGGGCATGTGAAGATCTCTAGCGTCGAAACCATAACGTTACGGCACTCTTACCCTTTGGAGCATCAATTCGAGTATGCCGGTGGGCGATGTGACGGGCGACTCACAACACTGATTTTGGTCCGAACGGATGGCGATGAGATTGGTATCGGCTCAGTCTACTCACATCCGGGCATTATTCACATAGTTGTACGTGATCAGCTAGAACCATTTCTTGTCGGGAAAGATCCGACGCAGGTAGAGGATCTATGGGAACAGATGTATGGCCTGACTCGGTGGTATGGACGCAAAGGAGCAGCGATGTCGGCCATAGGAGGCATAGACACAGCGCTTTGGGATCTTCGTGGGAAAATTGCCGGTAAACCTGTGTGGCAACTTTTGGGTGGCCAGACTGGAACCTGTTCTGCCTACGCGAGTGGTCTTTTATGGAAAAATCAATTAGCGGACCTAAGTCGAGAAGCAATAAATTACATAGACCAGGGTTTCCGTCGCGTGAAGATGAGGCTTGCTCGAAGTGAAACCTATGATAGAGAGGCTCTACATGTCGTTCGTAAGGCCATAGGGATTGATCAGGGGATTATTGTTGATGCCTCGATGCGCTACCATCCAGAATTAGCGGTTAGGATGGGACGCATTTTCGCTGATCATGATGTATTTTGGTACGAAGAGCCTTTTGCACCAGAAAACATTGATGCTTTTTCTTTACTGCGCAACCTGACCACAGTTCCCTTAGCGGCTGGGGAAAACGAGTTCGGTTTACAAGGGTTTCGTGAATTGATCCGAGTGAATGCAGTGGATATCCTGCAACCTGATGCCTCCCAGTGTGGTGGTATTACTGAAGTAAGTAGGGTAGGGACTTTGGCGCACGAGCATGGTCTTCGTTTCGCCACTCATTCATGGAGCGATGCTGTTGCAGTAATCGCTAACGCTCACGTGGTTAGTGCCCTACCGAGTGGCCTTACGGTAGAGATTGACAGGACAAATAACCCTTTTGTTGACAAGTTATTGGACCCTTTAGCTGGAATCACATTGTCTGTAATCGATGGTCAGCTCTCTTTAGGTGATAGTCCGGGCCTCGGTATCGGTCTCGACATGGAAGTAGTAGAAAAATATCGGCTTAAGGACCCGTTGAATGTTCCTGACGGGGTTTATTCAGACATGATGTTCGGGGTACAGAACTTCCCTAAGGCTTTACCTTATATCGAAGGAGATGGCGAGGCTTGAGGGTAGCTGTTGGAGCTATCTTTACTGAGTGCAACGAGCTTGGTGGCTTACCGATCAACATTAATGATTTCGAACGCCATGAACTACGCCGAGGTAAAGAACTCCTGTCTGTTGATAGTGGAGCGTTGGGGGGGATGCTTGACGTCCTTAAAGAACGAGCATGCACTCCAATTCCCCTGTTGTGGGCAAGCTGTCCTCCTGGAGGAGTTCTCACAAGCGAATGTTATTCGGACCTTAGGAAGGAGCTGTTATCGGCACTGCGGACAATGCTACCGGTAGCCGGGGTTCTTCTTCCACTTCACGGTGCTGCCGTCTTTGCTGGCCCCGGTGGAGGGTCCGACCTTGAGGGTGACTTAATCACCCACATACGTGCCTTAGTGGGTCCTAACGTACCAATCGTCGCCACGCTTGATCTGCACGCACATATAACCCAGGCAATGGTGTCAGATGCTGATGCTCTTGTGGCATGGGAAACCTACCCTCATGCGGATGCTTACACCACAGGACAACGCGGAGCTCACATCCTGGTAGACACCATGATTGGACGGTATCAGCCCACTATGGTTGCGGCGTTAGTGCCTGTAATTACTGGTGCTATTCGGGGAGCCACGACTGGTAATGATCCCTTTGCAGAAATAATGCGCATGACCAAGTCATTAGAAATCCATCCCGAGGTAATTTCGACAAGCGCTATCCTAGTCGACCCTTATCTGGACCAACCGCAAATGGGAAGCGGTGCAATCGTAGTAACTAACAATGCGCCGGAGCTAGCTGCCCGTATGGCTAATGAGGTAGCAGAAGCTTATTGGGATCTTCGTAACGATTTCGAACCAAATACTTGGACACCACAAGAAGCGATCAAAGACAGTCTGAGGCTTTTAGTAAAATCACCTAACAAAACCAATAGTCCGATAGTGCTAGTTGAAACGGCCGACTGTTGTGGTGGTGGAGCAGCAGGGGACAGCGTAGCTACACTTGTTGCTCTCTTAGATGCACAACGGCAGCATTCACCTGAATCTATTTATGCGTTAGTGCCGGTGGTTGACCCGGAGGCTGCAGCAACTTGCCACGTTGCTGGTACAACGACCGAGGTAACTTTTACTCTTGGTCATAAGCTTGACGCTCGCTGGGGCGAGCCAATAACCGTAACAGGAACGGTCATTCGTTTAAGTGATGGTCACTTCACCTACAAGGGTGGGATTTTTGACGGCACAGTAGGTGGGATGGGGCCCTCAGCCCTTCTGCAGATAGGATCCATAACGGTGCTAATCACCAGTTATGGTAGTTATGACTGGCGGGATGAGCAGTGGGTGGAGATGGGTGTTGACCCGAGGAACTGCCTGTACATCGTCGCTAAAAACCCAATGAATTATAGACAAGTTTATGGAAAGGTCGCCCGTGCAATTTACATTTTAGATACTCCAGGGCCGACACCAGCCAGCGTGCTAAAGGTCAATTTTAAGCGCCTCAAACAGCCTTTTTTTCCACAAAGCTCTGAAGTGCTTGGTGTTCCATTAATTCTTAAATAGTTTTTCTTAAGTTCTTATGTGATCTTTCGATTCTTGCGCTACTACCTTTACATGATTACTGGGTAAGTTATTTACCTAAAATCCGTTAGACTAATCAAGGCAATTCAAGTTTCTGTCGTAGAAGGTGCACTTCGATGGGCGTGAGTCCCTGTCCGCGAAGTTTCGCCACCTCTTCAGGGCTATAAGGCAAAAATCCATCCAGACGGTCTAGGTTCCCCCAGGAAGTCACAACGTGATTGAGTGCTAAAGCAATCTTATCGTCAGAAACCATTTTTCTCCTGGCCATCCAGGCGTTGTAGTTCTCGCCAAGGACATCGATTGGTCCTTGTAAACCGTAGAGCGGAACGAGTATGAGGTACTCCCGGCCACCCTCAATATTAAAGAGGTTAGCTGCGTGCTCAACTAATGGTGGGAAGTTTCCAGGGTCTCCCAAGCCGGTACTCTTGTGACATATGGAGCAGTTTTCATTAAAACTCTTTAAAGCTAATGAAGTATCGAAGCCGAGTCCCCCCTCGTCGATGTTTGGAAGTTCAACCTCTTCATTTCTCGCTAGATTATTTTCTTTCTGATCGGTAGAGCTTGCCGTGCTGTTGAAGGTCACATCCAGTTCAGGCGTGGCAGTATAAGTGGTTAAAATCACGGTTTTTTCGTTTGTTAGGTTCCCGTCACTAACCGTCAAAGAAACCACGTAAGTGCCTTCCAGGTCAGCAAAGAAGAAATTACGGAAGTTAGTTGATGGTTTGAACCGAGCTGTACTACCCACAGGAATATCATTAAGCTTCCAGGAATACGATAACTCATCACCATCTGGATCCGATGAGTTGCCGCCATCGAAATAGAGTGCGACAGGTACTGCGAAGTTGTAATCGCTTTCAACTGCACCACGGACTTGATCACTCCCATGAATTTGAAAGCTGATTTCAGCAACTGGCGAACCACTGGGCTTCACAGTTGTCACTTCTAACTTTGACTCAACATTTTCCTGTTGAAGTTGGGGTTTATTAAATATTAGCCAGAATAGAACAACGATTAGAGTCCCAAGCAGCATGAGGGGGATAATAATTCTTAGCTTTAGACCCATTCTGTATAGCACCACTTTTCAATTCTTATCTTTAATGACCAGATACCGGCTCAACTACCTTCAGCATGATCACACTCAGCATGATTGTCAATAGGGTTGGTCGTAGCATAAATTATTGTGCTACGACCATTTTGTTTTAGGTTTTCTCGACTAAATTTAGTTCTTACGGTATTCCACCCAAGCTAATAACAAGACAATAATGACAACGTCATCCTAAGTTTCTTTGAAAGAATGCACAAAGATAACGTTGTCATTTTTAATTATGTAAGCCCTTAGCGTTTAGTTGTTCTGTGCGGGCAGGTTATGTTTTTCAGCAATTCCTGACAAAAACCCCCATAAAGATTTGGCTGTCGATAGTGCTGAAATTTCTGCTTTTTCTTGTTCTTCTTCGGATAGTGCATCAAGTAGCTTTTCACACGCTTTTCTATGAAGAATATCAGCTTCCTTGTGAACTTCGAAAAATTCAAGGCCTTCTTCTGACGAAACCCCGTAATGATTTTTTAGACCTCGAATTTTGGTATCTGCGATCTCTGGTATCTGCCTTTCGTATGAATACAGTGATGCTAGCCCTTCGGCATAACTTGATCTTCCGTGTTTAAAGAAATTTTCGATCATTCCGGCTGTAAATTCTTCTTTTTCAACTGTTTCTATTTCCGTAATATCAGCGCCCACTGCCGCTGCAAAGTTTTTCCATAATTTGGGGTGATCCGCCCCATCCTTTTCTTCATCTTGCAGATTTTCTAGCAAAATTTTTCTTTTATCTAAATCTTCGCATAATGAGTGAGTAGCACTAATATACCGAGGAAATGCCTTTACATGCTGGTAGTATTGTTCTGCATAATCCTTAATAACCTCTCTGGTCAACTCTCCTTCGTTCCAGGCCTTATAAAAAGGGTGTTTGAGCAAGTGATATTCATCTAATTGCTCGTTTAGTCTTTTTGAAAACATCGGTTTTCCTCCTTTAGTTTTAAAAATCGTACAAATTACCGTCACTCCTACGCCCAAGCATGCTGGCCGGGTGGTAGCAGTAGCAGATGATTCATTTTATCAAATAGAGCCCCGAGCAGCCGCATCCTTTAACAGGCGAACCTCTAATATTTACTTACCTGTACCATCTCGCCAGCAAGACCTGCTCCACAGGGCCTTCTGATCAACTACACTTCGACAACAAGTGAAAGTGGGTTGATATGGTCGGTTAGCTCGATAAGAATGTTATTTCAGGGGGGCTAAGAACACCAGCTTTTTGCTGGATCTGCTTCAAATCTGGGTTGGCAAAGAACCCAACAAATACTTCTTTCGAGGGGGCTGTAGCTATTACAATGGCATGGTTCGGATCATCAGCATTTCGATATGCACGACCACTAATACCTACCTCTTCTCTAGCGCTAGCATTGGAATCGAAAGCAGCTTTATAATTCTCGAAATCTTTGATTTTGACCGAAATTAGTACGGTAATACTCATTGTTAGACAGCTCCTAATGCAATTGAATTTTTATATCCGAATTAACTTTACCAAATCATCTGAATCAAGCAAGAAGCTCTTCGGCTATCTGTACTTTTGTACGTTGGCTTACACCGCGTTGCTCAACTCGCGTCCAAACATATAAAGGGACGAACCAATCAACTACAACTAGAAATAAAGATGGTTTTTTTGAGGTGATTTAGCCTAAAGCATCAATCTGGGCTGCTCATTCCCTTGTTGGCACCTTTACTGGTTATGATTCCGCCAATCAAAAATCTGAAAAAGTCCTTCTAGCGAACCGTGATGAAGCCCTTGGTAAAGATCCTGTGCGTTCTCTGGTGTGTGTAAGGTGATGATATCTTCACATGGAATTCTCTGATCTGCTAACCAACGTAATGCTAATCGGAAGCTTCCATATATGGAATGAGGTTGGAAACCAGACGCATGGTGCGGAAGCGCCCATTCCCAGCCACTACGAAGCACAGCGTATTTGTGGAATACCAAATGCAGAAGTTCATGTGCCGTGAGGTTGGTTCTTTGTGACCAGGGAACTCCGACAAGGACGATCTCGCCTCCTTTTCGGACAATCCTAGCCCCATCCAAAACCGCCTGTTCGTGTCCTGAGCAATCAACAACCAGTGCAACGCTGCCGTTGATCTTATCGTTTTCTGGTACTGAGGCAAATACCTTCTCCAGACCAGATTCAATCGCGATCCTACAACGCTCAGTGTTTGGTTCAACAACCAAAACTTCATAACCGGAGATTGAAAATAGATGAGCACAGAGGTAACCTACCGGCCCTGCGCCAGTTACGACAACCACATCTCCTGGACGAGCTAAGGTTGTCATTAACGTCGTTATAGTCACACCCATCAGGCGAGCAAGAACAGCTTCTTCGGGTGTTAATCCTTCAGGAACCCGAACAACACTTTTAGACGGAAGTTGTTGCAAACTTCGGTGGCCACCCATACAGAATAGTTGTTCACCACGGTTTATCCCTTCAACGTTACATCCAATCTCTTCAGCTATAAAGACAGCTGCATAACCAGGTGTACTTGGACTGTCACTAAGGTAAGCTTGAATCTCAGTCCCTGGGCTTACTAGTGACACGAGGGTACGTCCTCTGATCTCTTCAGGCCCCAAGGATCCCGGAGGTTCGCTTGGTAACAGTTCTGCCATTTCTCGTCGGGTAACCGTTACCTCGGAAATTTTCATAGGACGAGCTCCAAAGATTCCCCAATTCCACGAATGTGATTTGCTGCTAAGGCGTATTCTTCTTCATTAGGAAGATGTTCCATTAGGACTGGCGTGTATTCTGGAAGTTTTGCTATTTCTCTCAAAAAGGTTTGGTAATCAAGTTGTCCACATCCGGGCCTTACTTCTTCAAGATGCACAGCTACTCCTGGTTGAAGCATAATGTCTTTTGCATGGCACGATTTGATGTGTGGCCCAAGTTTTTCGACAAATTCCTTAATGATTGCCGTATTACCAAAGTATCTTTGGGGGCTATTAATCAGGTTCACTGGATCGAAGTGCACACCGAAATTCGGTCGATCTATAGCCTTGAGCAGGGCAAGATAGGATTCAGTAGAGTCCGGGTACATCCAAGGCATAGACTCCAAGGCGTAGCATGTGCGGATTGGTGCGACATCATCAATTATCTCTTGCACGGTTTCCACAATTATTTCGAATGTCTCTTTGGTAAGGTCGGCAGCGAACGGTCCGTGCCATGGTTCACCCCGGGATCCGGCAATATTTACACAACAGCGAGCCCCAATTTCATCTGCTAACGCAAGTGAATCCTTACACTTCCTCAGTGCAGCAACTCGGGTTGCGGAATCTGAACTAAGGGGGCTACTCCAAGCCCCAACTTCGGCAATCACAATATCTGCTTTATTAGCAGCCTCTATTAACTCTCTTATTACATCAGTGGGGGCACCAGGTTGGATAGGACAGAATGATGCTCGGTACCCCCGGGCAGAAATTGCTTGAATCCATTTGTCTGGAGTTTCAAATTTTTCTAATATCGGGCCACCTAATCTCATGTTTATCCTTTCTCTATACGGCTTATCGGAGTAGAGTCCATTCTATTGGCTTATTAACTCTAAGTTAATCTATTTTTTAAGTTAACCAACGCCCGCAAGGGCCTGTTGAAACCCCAATCGGGGTTATAGAAAGATGTAAGAGGTAAATACCAGCTGCAGAGTATCGAACTGATACCTATGACTCACCGAGGTAACTCTTTTATCATCTCGGATGCTGAAAATAGCCTACTTAATCTAAAACCATAATTAAATCTTCTGAATAGGCGATAAGGATCACGGTAGTATCAAGCGAAGGCAGCTTGGATACGGTAGGGAGAAACCATGGCCCGGCAAGAACCATTAACAGACGAAGAGATCCAACCAATCCTCGAGGACTTTTACGAGAACGGGGCAACGATTATTCGTAACGTTCTTTCGCGTGAAGAGTGCCAACAAATATGTGACCGGGTAGATCAGATTTTTTCAGAACCGTATTTTTCTGAGATGCGTAACGTGAAGAACTTACAGTCTAGTGATGGTGGGGACCCTATTGTCGTACACAGACTGTTCGAATGCGACCGTTTATTCCGCGACCTCCTTGTTAGAGAGCCAATAATCTCTATTGCTGAAACCGTGTTGGGTTCTGAATGCCACTGCATAGCCCAGGGGTGCATCCTAAACCGTAGCGACCTTGGTATTAATCGGTTTCACGTGGACGATAGTTTAGAATTCCCAATTACCGAAAAAAATATAGAAGGTCATGACCGCCGGTTACGAATGCCTGTTTTTAGGATGTCCTTCCAAATTGCCCTCACAGATCAACACGAGGATCGTTACGGGCCAAGTCAAATTGTTCCGGGCAGTCATTACTCAGGGAGAAGACCCAACGACCCGGATAATCCAAGTTTTGCTGGCCATGGCCCTACATCACTACTAATGGAAGCTGGTGATCTGTACTTGCTCAGTAGTCAGACCTGGCACCGAGCCGCTCCAAATACCTCAAATCGGATACGCTATTTGTTTCACCAAGTATATGGGCAACGGTTCGTTGCTCAACGCTTCTGGCCCTACCTTAACTATCACTTGCCGGATTACGTCCTTGAGGGTGCTAATGAAAGACTGTTACGTGTTCTCGGTAAGCACCCGGAGATGGCGTATGGTTGATTTAGACCAATAAAATTTTTGTTCTAATTTTTGAAGGGACGAAACCAATGAGTAGATTAACTGACGCGCATATTGAAGAACTCGATCACGAAGGTTTTATTATTGTCCCTGACTTTATTAGTGGCGACGAACTGACAAAACTACAAGCGGCGCAACGGCGCGTCCTGCCAACCTACGAGCAAATTAAGGACGATATTCCGCAGGATCAGGCAGGCCATAGTCTACTTAAGTGTTTTCCTCACGAAGAGCTTGATTTGTACCGTGCCACCATGAATCCGGAAAGTATCAAATTCGCGCGAAAATGGCTTAAGACGCAAGATATTCACATGCGGGTTGGCTGCCTAATCGCCCGCTACCCGGGCCACAGTAGAGGAGGAATTGGTTTCGATGATTCCAACTTACACATTGACAATGGAAACAACTCGTTATTACCTGTTACTGAAGACCTACGAGAGTTTGGTCAAATCGGCTTTTGGATTCACCTTGAGGACGTCGAAGAGGACCAAGCGCCGTTAAGGCTAGTCCCTAAACGATATGGGCGTGATATGACGAAATGCATTCCGCTTGTTTGTAAAGGTGGAACTCTTTGCGTATTCACTAATTTTTCTTTGCATAGCGCTAGTGCTTATGCTCGCAAGGACGGCCAGCGATTTACTTTCGGCTATGGCTTCGGTCGCGCTGATCACTACTGGGAGGGCTTAATAAACTATACGCAGCTTGGGGAAAATACGCCCGTATTCCAAAAGTTCATTGGTGGTTTAACTGCAGCTGAGCGCCAGCTCTGGCGTTTCCCACCAGCAGGACATCCTTACTACACTGAACAAACCTTGAAGCTACTAGAAGACCAGTACCCCGGATGGGATGCAGACGAATACCGCCGGGCAATCACATAGACGCCCTCTCAACCAGATGCTGGATCCAGAGTCTAGTTGAGAATCCAGTGCAACCTCTAAAAGATAATTTCTGAAAAACAAAACTCCGAAGATGCGATCGATACTTATTGACAACCAGAAAGGTATTGACTTGTTGCCGTCCATGCACCAAAATGATTCCACTATACTTTCCGGGTAATCATGTCTACTGACCAATCGTCACAGCATCCTCTCAATCCTGGTCCCGCTGGCCACTCTTTATGGATGATTCGTGAAAATCTTGATAACCTTCCACGATGGACCTTCCCGCCGGGATATACGATGCGGCCTATGGGTCCGGGTGACGAGAAGCTATGGGACGAGATCCAGAAAGAAACTGAGCCTTACTTCACCATCAAACCTGGGTACTTTCTCGAGCAGTTTGGTGACGACCTCAAAACTGCCTGGCAGAGGGTGTTCCTCGTTCTAGAACCTGGCGGGCATGAGGTCGGCACCATTGGCGCCTGGTACCGACGGTTTGAACAAAAGTACTATGGCCTAATCCACTGGGTAGCAATCAGACCTGCGTTCCAGCGACTAGGGCTGGCTAAAGCCTCTTTAACTGGCACGCTCGAAGTACTATCACGACACTATGACCGTGCCTACCTCGAAACGCAATCAAAACGCCTCCCAGCAATCTCGCTGTATCTCGACGCTGGATTCCGACCTCACTACGCTACTAATCAGGAGCGGGAGATCTGGTCCGAGCTAGCACTAGGCATGACGAATCCCACTCGTCGTAATCACCTCGAAAAGCTTATTAGCCATAAGGATCGGCAAGTTCTGTAGGCCGGTCGGTCGAGTTGAAAGCCCTCGGACTCTCACTTCACTAGATCAATGGAGCGGGAGAAGGGATTCGAACCCTCGACATCCACCTTGGCAAGGTGGTGCTCTACCAGCTGAGCTACTCCCGCAAACAAATCAGTCAGCCACATAAACATCATAATAGGCAAGTGAAGGTATCACCATTACAGACGATACCTTCAACACCTTTAGAAAATAATCCCCCGCACCGTCCTACTTTCGCAGGGAGCTGCCCCCCAACTATCATCGGCGCTGGCGTGCTTAACTTCCGAGTTCGGGATGGGATCGGGTGGATCCACGCCGCTATGAGCACGGAGAAAAAAATAGTGACAGGAATAGGAGATCTAGAGCAACGCGTATCTGAGGAATTAGTCCAAAAAAGGTTAAGTCCTCGACCTATTAGTACTGGTCAGCTAAACACATTGCTGCGCTTACACTTCCAGCCTATCAACCCGGTAGTCTTCCGGGGGTCTTACCCTCACAAGGAGGTGGGAAAGCTCATCTTGGAGTCGGCTTCGCGCTTAGATGCTTTCAGCGCTTATCCGTTCCACACATAGCTACTTAACATATGCCGCTGGTGCGACAGCTAAGACACTAGAGGTGTGTCCATTCCGGTCCTCTCGTACTAGGAACAGCTCTCCTCAGCTTTCCTACGCCCACAGCGGATAGAGACCGAACTGTCTCACGACGTTCTGAACCCAGCTCGCGTGCCTTTTTAACCGGCGAACAGCCGGACCCTTGGGACCTTCTCCAGCCCCAGGATAAGACGAGCCGACATCGAGGTGCCAAACACCGCCGCCGATGTGAACTCTCGGGCGGTATCAGCCTGTTATCCCCGGGGTAACTTTTATCCGTTGATCGATGGCCCTTCCACAAGGAACCACCGGTTCACTAGGACCTACTTTCGTACCTGCTCGACATGTACGTCTCGCAGTCAAGCTCCCTTATACCCTTACGCTCTATGCACGATTTCCGACCGTGCTGAGGGAACCATTGTGCGCCTCCGTTACACTTTAGGAGGCGACCGCCCCAGTCAAACTACCCACCTAGCACTGTCCCCCATCCGGATAACGGACGAAGGTTAGACGTGCGAACTAATCAGGGTGGTATTTCACCATTGACTCCACGTAGCCTAACGGCCACGCTTCACAGTCTCCCACCTATCCTACACAGATCAATCCAAACGCCAATACCAAGCTGTAGTAAAGCTCCACGGGGTCTTTTCGTCCTGCTGCGGGTAGGCCGCATCTATACAGCCAATTCAATTTCACCGAGTCTCTGGTTGAGACAGCGCTCCAGTCGTTACACCATTCGTGCAGGTCAGAACTTACCTGACAAGGAATTTCGCTACCTTAGGACGGTTATAGTTACCGCCGCCGTTCACCGGGGCTTCAGTTCGCAGCTTGCACCGCTCCCCTTAACCTTCNGGCACCGGGCAGGTGTCACACCCTATACTTCCCCTACTCGGGTTTGCAGAGTGCTGTGATTGTGGTAAACAGTCGCTAGAGCCAATTCACTGTGCCCGCTTCGGGCTTTGCATAATTGCTAACCCTACACGCGGGACCCCTTCTCCCGAAGTTACGGGGCCATTTTGCAGAGTTCCTTAACCAGAGTTCTCTCGCGCGCCTTAGTGCTCTTACACTCGCCCACCTGTGTCGGTTTTGGTACGGGCACTCTCGCTTCAACATTTAGAGGTTTTTCTTGGCACCGTGGATTCAACCAGTTATCAGCCCCGTAGGGCCTTCCCGACGTACGTCACTCTATGTGGAGGGCGGATTTTCCTATCCCTCCGAGCTTCGCACGCCGCCGGGCTCAGCCATGGCTCCGGTTGGCCTATCCTAATGCGTCACCCCATCACTCCACGAAAGTGGGGCAGGAATATTAACCTGCTGTCCATCGACTACGCCTTTCGGCCTCGCCTTAGGTCCCGCCTAACCCTGAGAGGACGACCCTTGCTNAGGAACCCTTAGGCTTTCGGCGGAAGGGATTCTCACCCTTCTTATCGTTACTCATTCCTGCATTCGCACTTCCGATACCTCCACGCCTCCTTACGGTAGCGCTTCAACGGCCTACGGAACGCTCCCCTACCCAGTGCGGAACCCTAAAGTTCCGCCCTGCCGCAGATTCGGTACATGACTTAGCCCCGATCATCTTCGGCGCAGAGACGCTCGACTAGTGAGCTATTACGCACTCTTTCAAGGAATGGCTGCTTCTAAGCCAACCTCCTAGCTGTCTTTGCATCTCCACATCCTTCTCCACTTAGTCACGATTTTGGGACCTTAACTGGCGGTCTGGGTTGTTTCCCTCTCGTCTATGAAAGTTAGCTCCCATAGACTGACTCCCGGGGTATGGACCAATAGCATTCAGAGTTTGACAGGGTTTGGTAAGCTGGTAGGCCCCCTAGCCCAATCAGTGCTTTACAGCCATTGGTAAACCCCCGAGGCTAGCCCTAAAGCTATTTCGGGGAGAACCAGCTATCTCCGGATTCGGTTAGCTTTTCACTCCTAACCACAGCTCATCCCAAGAGTTTTAAACCTCAACGGGTTCGGTCCTCCACTTCCTGTTACGGAAGCTTCAACCTGGCCATGGCTAGCTCATCCGGTTTCGGGTCTACTAACAGCGCCTTTGTCGCCCTATTAAGACTCGCTTTCGCTACGCCTTCGCCTAAACGGCTTAAACTTGGCACTGCCAGTAAGTCGCAGGATCATGCTACAATAGGCACGCCACCACCCATTCAGATCCCGAAGGACCATGCATAGGGCTGTGACTGCTTGTAAGCACACGGTTTCAGGTACTATTTCACTCCCCTCACGGGGTACTTTTCACCTTTCCCTCACGGTACTGGTTCACTATCGGTCAGTCGTAATATTTAGCCTTACGGGGTGGTCCCCGTGGATTCACTCGAGGTTCCACGTGACTCGAGCTACTCAGGTGCCGACTGGGCCTCCACGTCTTTCGCCTACGGGGCTATCACCTACTCTGGCGCGCCTTTCCAGTGCGCTTCNGCTAGACGTTCGGGTCCCGTTATTGTCGGTCCTACAACCCCGCTCCCCGAAGGGGGCGGTTTGGGCTATTCCCTTTTCGTTCGCCACTACTAAGAGAATCGAGTTTTCTTTGTTTTCCTCCAGGTACTTAGATGTTTCAGTTCCCTGGGTTCCCTCCATGCACCTATGTATTCAGTGCAAGGTACCAGAGGTTCGCTCTGGTGGGTTTCCCCATTCGGACATCCTCGGGTCAAAGCTTGCTTCCAGCTTACCGAGGCTTATCGCAGGTAGCCACGTCCTTCATCGGTTCGACTGCCAAGGCATCCACCGTGTGCCCTTAATAACTTAACCTTCTTTTTTTCTAAAAATGTAAGAGTGTTGTTCAGACACGCATATCGGGTTAATACCCGACTCGTGTTACTACATTATCGGGTTAATACCCGATTGTGTTACTAGCACTTTTCGACGTCATAGACGACGAATCGCGCATATATAACAGGATGCTCTTGCTCTCCTATTCTTCTGTCAATGTACACACTGCTCCAAAAGAGCAGCAAAAGCGAGTGTACACCTGGGTGATTAAGGCTGTCAAGGGCGNTGAAAATAGAAGATTCAGCAAAAAAACACACACCGGAAAAAGTGGTCGAAATAATGAGCAAATCGCTAGTCCACGGACTCTGGCGGCCCTCCAAACCAAAATTTACCCAAAGCATTTGATAAGGTCTTTTTGTGTTGAGGAATCTGGCTTTTTAGTTAACTTTGTTGGGTTTCATCTTCAGGCAGAGGAGGGCCGTAACCACCTCCTCCTGGTGTCATCACGATCAACTTCTCCATCGCCTTAGCGTAGTATCCATCAACACCTGCGAGCTCCTCATGTTTACCGTCAATTTTCACGCGAATGTTGTTACCTGCCTGCCCTGGCTCACCGCCCTTGAGGCCGAATGGTTGTGTGGAACGACGTTGCGTTAGTAACGAGACCTCAAGGTCTTGCAAGAATTGATACTGGCGGATCGCGCCATCGCCACCAACCCATCGGCCCGCACCACCAGAACCTCGACGGATACCAAATTCGAGCAGACGAACGGGATGGCGGGTCTCTAGAATCTCTGGGTCAGTAATGCGGGTGTTAGTCATGTGCGTGTGGACGGCAGATGCACCAGGATAGCCGGGCGCGGCACCTACACCACCGCAGATGGTTTCATAATGACCGAAAGTGTCGTTACCAAAGGTAACGTTGTTCATGGTGCCTTGGCTGGCAGCAGCCAGGTCAAAAGCAGCTAGTAAAACATCTACAAGACGTTGTGAGGTCTCAACGTTTCCGCCTGCAACAGCACGACCCGGCCTAGGGCTAATCAGGCTTGGATCTGGAATTATCATTTCTATTGGCTCTAGGCAACCATCGTTTAGGGGAATCACTTCGTCAACTAGGCAACGCAGAGCGTAGAGAACAGCTGCTCGGACCACGGCTGGTGGGGCATTAAGGTTTCCTTTGCTTTCAGTACCAGTACCACCGAAATCAATTACTGCTCTTTCGCCATCAATAAGCAACGTAACCCCTACTGCGGTACCATCATCCATTTGATCAGTAAACTCAAATTTGCCGTCACTAAGTTGTGCAAGTGCCTTTCGGACACTATTGGCTGCGTTATCACGTATGAATTTCATGTAGGTAAGGACTGTATCCAAACCATAGTGGTCGACTAGTTCTATTAGGAGCCTCACTCCCGTGTTGTTCGCTGCCAGCTGAGCTTCGAGATCAGCGCGATTGTCTGATAGGTTGCGCACAGGATAACGACCAGTTGAGAACAGGTTGAGGAAGCGCATCTCGTCGAATTCACCCGCAACTACAAGACGGATGCAGTTAAGGAGGATGCCTTCTTCGGCAAGGGTGGTAGAAAAAGCGGGCATAGAACCAGGCGAAACCCCTCCAACATCAGCGTGATGAGCACGACTCGCTACGAAAAATCGGAGATTGGACTCCTCAAAAACTGGTGTTACTACGGTGAGATCAGGTAGATGCGACCCACCAGCATAAGGATCATTTGTAACGTACACGTCTCCTGGTGTCATTGTGGCCCAACGGTCGATGACTGCACGAACACTCTCACCCATTGCACCTAAATGAACAGGCATGTGGGGAGCATTCGCGACGAGGTTACCTCCTTCATCAAAAAGAGCACAAGAAAAGTCGAGTCGTTCTTTGATGTTAGTTGACACAGACGTCTGTCGTAGGACTGTTCCCATCTGTTCAGCAATCGACATGAAAAGGTAATTGAAGGACTCAAGCGCCACTGGATTTAAGTCCTTACTAGTGGTTAACTCCCGCCTGGCTGGGGCGTNACAGTGCCGCTCAAGAATCAGATTGTTGTGTTCGTCAACACGAGCGCGAAAATCAGGTTCGACCAGTACAGTTCCAATTGATTCGAGGATTATAGCGGGGCCAACAAGATTATGACCNGCCTGGAGATCTTCGCGAGAGTATATCGGAGTGTCAAACCAACCCTCCGTAAACGCTACCTGTGTACGATCTCGGGGACTCAATTCCTTATGTGTGTTGTTAATGGGTTTGGGGGGCTGAACGTCGGATAGACCTGCGACCTCGACTCGAACCTGCAGGATCTCGACTGGGCGATCAGTTCGAACGTAACCATATAAACGATGGTGGTGATTCTCAAAAGCCATAAGGTAGGTCTTGCCGGTTGGCTCGTTTATGGTGATAGCTGTTTCGGTACCTAAGTACCGTAGGTCGAGTTTGCGCGTTAGGCGAAGGCCAGAGGATTGGAAGCCTTGCTCTTTTAAAATATCTTGGCCCTCGGTTTCAAGAGCTTGGAAGTCACTTTCGAGGGCTGCTAACGTCTCATCACTAAGCGGCAGCCGGGCAACAGGCCTAGATCCCTGCCAAAGGGAATCAGCGCATCCGATGCCGTAGGCTGAGAGGACGCCTGCATAGGGATGCACTAGGACGGTATCAATTCCGAGGTTACGTGCCACTGCGCAAGCGTGCTGCCCGCCCGCGCCACCAAAGCAGCAGAGGATATGTTCTTGAGCATCATGTCCTCGTGCTACGGACATGCGCTTTACTGCTTCAGCCATATCTAGATTAAGGATTTCGACAAAACCTCTTGCAATGTCCTCAAGGGAGAGGTGTTGACCTTCTGCCGCAAGCTCAGACTGTAGAGCAGCGAGCCGATGCTTAATCGGTTCGCGGTAGAGAGGAAACGGAAAATTAGTAGGTTGGATGCGACCGAGAAATAGGTTGATGTCAGTGATTGTTAGTTCTGTCGCTCTGTGTTTATTTTTATCTTTAAGTCCGTAACAGATAGGGCCTGGGTTCGAACCGGCACTCTCGGGACCGACTGTGAAACGACCAAATTTGTACCGGCATATTGAACCACCGCCTGCCGCTACAGTCTCAATGTCTATCATTGGGGCTTTTAGTCGTACTCCTGCCGTAACTGTTTCATAGGAGTACTNTAGGTTGTCTTCGACACGCGAAACATCGGTTGAGGTGCCACCCATATCGAAACCAATGACTTGTGGGTATCCAAACCAGCGTCCAATCCGCGCGCAGGCCACAACACCAGCAGCAGGGCCGGAAAGTACCGCATTATGGCCCCGGAATCGTCTTGCTTCAACAAGTCCGCCATTAGATTGCATCATTCGGATGTCAACTCCAGGCAATTCATCACTCAGTTTCGCCAAGTAGGTAAGAAGAAGTGGGGTGAGGTAAGCATCAGCACTGGTTGTGTCACCACGAGCTGCGAATCCCATTTCTGGGGAGACCTCGTGTGAGCAAGCCACGTGTAGGAATCCTAACTCCTGAGCTCGTTCTGCTATTTCAATCTCAAACTCTGGGAAGGCGTACCCGTGCATGAGTATGACGGCTAGGCTTGTTAATCCTCGTTCACGTAGACGCTTCAGGGAGGAGTTAATTTCTTCTATGTCAAGCGGTTCAATCACTTCACCATTAGCGTCATGCCGACCGGTTACTTCCTCAACCGTATCGTAGAGAACCGATGGTTTCGCCACTCGCACATCGAAGAGTTTTTGTCTCTGTTGGTTACCAATCTCGAGAAGATCACGGAATCCCCGAGTGATGATCAGCCCGTGGGGGCATCCGGTACGTTCAAGGAGAGCGTTGGTGGCTAGAGTTGTTCCCATTCTCACTTCACCACGCGGAATAGGAGCGCTTTTTGGCAGACCCAGGAGCTTTCGGATGCCCTGCAGTGGGGCGTCATCGGACGATAGAACTTTGGTGACAGAGAGGCAACCGTCAGGTGAGAGAGCAAGGCAGTCGGTGAAGGTGCCCCCACGATCAATCCAGAACTGCCAAGGACGAACCGGCGATGTCGTGAGCATAACGTCCACCTTACCCAACGTTGGGCACTCGGAGTGCCGGCTACACTTAGAGTTATGAGTGAGANTTTGAAGTCGGTGGCTCTTATTGCCCATGACAAGAAAAAACTAGATCTGGCTGTATTCGCTAAAGATCATGCTGATGTTTTGGCACGTTTTCCTCTTATCGCTACGAGCACCACAGGTTCCGTATTGAAAGATAAAGCCGGACTCCAAGCTGAGCGGCTCCTGAGTGGCCCGGAAGGCGGAGACTTGCAGGTTGGGTCCCGTATTGCTGAGGGTCTTGTACTGGCTGTGATTTTCTTCCGAGACCCTTTAACCGCCCAACCACATGAACCCGACGTTTCTGCACTCATGCGAATTTGTGATGTTCACGTGGTACCGCTAGCCACCAACTTAGGAACGGCAGAAGCCATCATCGAGTGGTTGGTGGAACAACTTGGAGGATAAATCTAGAGGCTTTGTAGTTATTTTTTGAGGGGCGCAGCAGAGAGTAAATTTATCATAAGGGTGTGTAAATCCTTCAATCTGCATTGTCGGGTCGGACCAACTTTAGTGAAGTATCTAGAGAGCCTAGGTTTTGGCTGCCCGACTCGAAATAGTACATTGTTTAGTAGCTAATAATTGTGTGTGAAATAAAATTTTTTTAGTAGACGTGCTAGGGTGGCACTTAGTACCGTGACTAAAAACGTTATTGAAGCTTTTCTAAATGAGATGCGAAACCGCCACGGGCGAGATGTTGCGGCAGTTAACCTCCCGGAGGGCACTCGCGAGTACGTCGAGGAGTGTATTGGCGAGGATGATGTGGACACCATAATGTTCATGCTGAAGCTTGGTTACTTGATGGGTCTTCAAACTGGATTTGCTGCTGCACAGGCTGGTGAAAAGGAAGTACCGCCGGCTTCTTCNGCTCGCGGTCCGATTCAAGCCTAATGCTATCTTTACGTTCTTAAATCCCTCAGGCGCAACCCGGTCAATAACCCAGTTTTTTATTCACTACATTACGTAGAGTTTCGCCACGTCGATAACGACCTAGGTTGTCGACAAAGATCGCTAATGCCCGTTGGTGATATCGGGGAGTACTGCCAGCATAGTGTGGCGTGATGATCACCCGTTTATTCCGCCATAATGGCGAGGTTTCAGGTAAAGGCTCATTTTCGAACACATCAAGCCCAGCACCACGAATCCAGCCTTCCTCCAAAGCCCGAGCCAGGACGTTCTCCTGAATAGTACTGCCACGTCCAATGTTAATAATCACAGTAGTTTCCTTCATGGCCCTGAGCTCTGGCTCTCCAATCATTCCGCGAGTCTCAGGAGTTGAAGGAACAGTAAGGACAACTGCGTCGGATTCAGGTAGAAGCTCAAGAAGATCACCTGGACCACGAAGCAGATCGACATTAGGAACCGGTCGTTCCCAATGACGTCGGATACCAACTGTCCGCATGCCGAATGCTTTAGCTATCTTTGCTGTTCTCGCTCCAATAGCTCCTACGCCCACTACCATCATGGTCTGGTCAACAAGTTCAAATAAACNAGAACCAGGAATGCTCGGGAAAGAAGAGGGCGGCCAAAGAGCCTGCTTCTGGTTCTCGAAAGCGTCAGGAAGACCCCGACCAAAGGCCAGCAGCAGCGCGAAAATNTGCTCGGTGATCGGTACTGAATGCACGCCCGAGGCGTTGGTTAGTACAAAATCGTGGCTCGAAGCTTCAGAATCACTGAGTATCCAATCAGCGCCAGCTCCCCATTGCTGAAACCATCGTAGTCCCACAGCTCTACTAATTAGATCTTTCGGGAAGCTTCCCGCGACAATCTCGATGTCAGGGAGTAATTCTTCGATTTTGGTTCTTTCGTTAGTCACAACTAATTTCTTTCCTGGGGCAGCTGCGCGAACCAATTCGAGTTGCTCTTTAGAAAGAGTGCTCTCTGGGAGAGCTATCAATAAAAGTTGAGACACACTAAGGACTCTCAGGCTCGTCATCGAGAACTACCTCGAAAGTAATGTCAGCATTGAGGCTAGCGCTGACTGAGCAGTATTTAGTCATGGTGAGTTCCACAAAACGTTCGGCATTTTTTTGGTCAAGTCCGGGTACGTCAAACACGTGCCTAGCGTGAATCCGTGTGAAACGCTTAGGAGGTTCGTCCGACCTGTGACCCTCAAGTTCTATTCGGTAACTGTGAATATCGAGCCGACGTTTTTTCAGGATCTCAACAACATCGTAACCAACGCAGGCTCCAAGAGCGTTGAGTACGAGCTGCATGGGCCTCATTCCGGTCCTGGCGTTTGCCTCACCATCTATGAGTACCCGTTGTTCATCTGGGGTAATACCCACGAAGCGCTTATCTACAAGGTGGTGAACTGACGTAGTATGCGTTTCAGACATAACCCTAGGGTATCAACTAGTTTCAATTGAAACCACCTTTCACCCCCATAGTTCCTCTATGGACTTTTTGCCAAAACTTGAAAATTATTTTTTCAGGTGTGCTACGGAAAGGATCTTAAGCTGTCGGGCCTAATGTAAAGCTCGACTTAGTACTTGTTTGACACTTTGGGTCAAACGACCCGTGTAAGCTCTTGGAAATGGATATCCCCTCCACCAACGCTCCAAAAAACGCTTGGCGCATTTGGGCCAGGCATGCCAGGGACGCTTCGGCTTCTACGAATACAAATATGGACATCATGTCGACGTTAAGTTGNTGGGGTCCTTATCAAGCTGCCAGGTACATCCTCACGTTCCTGGCTTTTGGGTCAGAACCAGATGCTAAGGCTCTCGAAGGCGAGACTGGAAAGGATTTCTACGTTACTCGTACCTGGCCGGGTGATCCACACCGCCAGAGCATCCACCGGCTAGACCGAAAAAATCTCGAACGCCACCCATACGGTTTCCTACAACCCCCAGAAGAAACACCAGAAGTTGACCCTGGAATTATAGAGATCGTTCTGGTGCCTGGTCTAGCTTTCGACGAAAGTGGTGGTCGACTTGGTTATGGACTTGGCTATTACGACCAGCTGCTTGCAAATCTTGATCCTGCGGCCTTACGAATTGGTGTAACACCACTTTCGCTGGTGGTGCCTCAACTCCCAACCACCAAACATGACGTCACCATGACGCACTTAGTGACAGAACAACGAATCTCTCGTGTCGCTGTACACTAACGCATGAACATTGCGGTTCTCCTTCATAGCGCTGCAGGAGGAAGCGGCGTTTTCGCCACCGAACTTGGTCAACGATTGGCAAAGAACGGACACAAGGTGCATTTCGTGGCAGATCAAGTGCCTTTTAGGCTCACTGAAATTGATGGTCCTGGTATTGCTTTTCACCAGATACAGAGCATGATCTATCCGTTGTTCGGCGCCCCTTTGACCACTCTGGCAGAATCCTCGAAGCTAGTCGAGGTTATAGAGGAGTACGGGATAGATCTAATACATGCACATTATGCTGTACCGCACGCCACCGCAGCTTTGCTGGCTAGAGATATGGTCCGTAGTGTCCCAAAGCCCGCTGTGGTAACTACATTGCATGGGACAGACGTTACGCTCGTAGGGCTCAACCGAGCATATTTACGTACCACCCAATACAGTATCGACCGTTCAGACGTGGTGACGGCCGTGAGTCACTACCTTGCTAAGGCAACACGGTTGGAGATGAGTACTGACCGAGATATCNGGGTAATACCTAACACCGTGGATCCTGAGCGCTTCTGCCGAGCAGAAGATCCAGAGCTGAGGCTTAGGTTCGCTGAACCCAATGAGAAGCTAATCGTGCATGTTTCTAACTTCAGGCCCGTTAAACGTACTAGTGATGTGGTCAAGGTGTTTGCCCNGGTAGCTTCCTCTATACCCTCGCGACTCTTAATGATTGGCGATGGTCCTGACCGTCCAGAAGCCTTCCGTCTTGCAACGGAGCTAGGCATAATAGATAAGGTCGATTTTCTAGGTACGGCCCCCCGCATTGAAGTCCCATTATCTGTTGCAGACTTGTTCCTTNTACCCAGTGAACAGGAGGCGTTTGGTCTTGCTGCGTTAGAGGCGATGTCGAGTAGCGTGCCGGTAATAGGCTCGAGTGCAGGTGGTTTACCCGAGGTGGTAACTCCTGGCAAGACGGGGTATTTACTGCCTATCGGGGATGTTGAAGCAATGACTCAAGCTGGGTTAAGAATCCTGAGCGACCCAGTTCTGTTATCGAGCATGCGACAAGCGACGCGGAACAAGGCAGTTGAAGTTTTTAACGAAGAGAAGGTAGTACCGATGTACGAAGAGGCCTACCAGATGGCACTCACTATTAACAGCCAATGATGAGGGGGACTTAACCCCCTCTTTCATGAAAGCCCTTGGACAGATATAATCCACTGAGAGGCTCAATTTCTATACAGAATAAGAACCAGGCCTGATCAATGGATCTTACTCTAGGGAAATGGTGGTTTTTTTGCGTAGCGGACTTCATACAGAAGGAAGAATCTACGGTTACCTTTTGCTGTTGCCCGCAGTTGCACTTTACACCCTGCTTGTTGTCTGGCCAATAATTCATTCAATAGTTCTATCCTTCCAGGATTGGAATGGGTTTGCACCCGACCGGAATTGGGTTGGTTTCCAAAACTACACTGATGCTCTCCAAAACGTTCGCTTTTGGAGAGCATTCCTGAACAACCTAATTTGGGGGGCCTTGTCAGTAATCCCTGTAGGCATTGGCCTTGTCATTGCCGTCGTCCTCTACATGAACAAAATATGGGGTAGCGCTTTTTTTCGAGTTTCGTTCTTACTTCCCTTCACGCTCTCGGGGGTCCTAACCGGAATCATCTGGGGATGGATATATAACCCCGAATGGGGAACAATAAACACGATCCTCCGTGGATTGGGTCTGGATGCATTAGCCCGGCCTTGGCTCGCTGAACCGGGAATCTCTTTGATTGCAGCGAATCTGGTTGGTGGTTGGACCTGGTTCGGTTTTTGCATGGTAATTTTCTTAGCTGGCCTTCAATCTATTCCTGATGAAATTTATGATGCAGCTAAAATCGATGGTGCATCAAGCTTCCAACTATTCACTCGCATTACCGTGCCACTTTTGGGCACTTACGTTCGTATGCTCACTATCGTGACCATCATATTTTCGTTCAAAGTGTTCGACCTAATATTCGTAATGACGCAAGGTGGTCCTTTCCAAACTAGTGAGGTACTGGGTTTTGTCATTTACCAGTTTGCTTTCACCCAATGGAAAATAGGTTTAGCTAGCGCTATTGGCATCATCCTGACGATCATCGTGTTACTCGCGTCGATGTTTTCTGTCCGGAGAGAGGAAGGATACTGATGCCCGGTGGTGGAGAGCTCAGGATAAAACGGATCTTAAGTTTATTGGTTATATATTTGTTCCTCGTCACTGTTCTTATTTTCAGTCTTTACCCTATCCTGTGGACTGTCTTAACTTCACTTAAAACATCGATCGAGACGATTAAGAATCCCTACTCACTCCCAGAAACGATTCAGTGGGCTAACTATGCTCAAGCGTGGGTGATTGGCCGGTTTGGTACTTACTCATGGAATTCCATATTCATTACTGTTCCTACNGTGCTCTTGATCACGACCTTAGCAACAATGACGTCGTACGCACTGTCCAAACTCAAGCTGTTTGGCGTCCCAGCTATCCTATTGTTCTTCCTATTAGGGCTCATGGTTCCCTTTCACGGTTTCATGATTCCTATGTACTACCAACTCAGAGACCTCGATCTTTTGAACACTCGTTGGGGTGTCATTTTAGCCTTGACGGCTTTAGCTCTTCCCTTTGCGGTGTACCTGATGAGATCAGCGATCATACAGGTACCTGATGAGCTCATCGAATCCGCACGGCTCGACGGTGCCAATCCCATACAAATACTGCTGATGGTGGTGACACCATTAATTAGGCCGACATTAGTGGCGCTTATAGTAATCCAATCAATATGGGCATGGAATGAGTTTTTGATTCCACTTCTAATCCTCCATAAGGACTCCTTGAGGACAGTGCAGATCGGATTAACGTTCTTNCAGACTCGCTTTAGTACTGATTTCGCATTAACGGCAGCCGGTACCGTAATTATTTTAGCGCCACTCATCGTCGTCTACCTTGCTTTCCAAAGGCACTTTGTGAAAGGCATTCTTTCGGGTGGCGTGAAAAGTTAATGATTTAGTTTTGACAAAACCTATTTTAGTCACACAGCCCAGAAGAAGTAATAAATCCAGGGAATATTTATTAGATCATTACGATGGGCAAAACTAATATTTGAGATTAGGCGGACAATTTTTGTAGACTATAGAACACAGTTTAGAATTAGTTTTAAGAACTTGTCGTTAAAGGAGGTGCATAGACTTTTCTATCACCGGTTTCTGTTTAAGTGGAGTTACGACACAGATCGTTTAAGGCAAACATTTCACTCAACAGAATTAAGTGTCATTAATTAATTACTTTAATGAAGAGGAGATTTTTTTGTGAAATTGTTAAATAACATTTTTAAGGCTATTAGTATTAGTTCAATCGTAGCCTTCCTTTCGTTTGGTTTAGCGGCAGATCTTGAAGTTTGGGCTGCGGCAACTGACCCTCAGATGATCGAACTCTACGAGCGTCTTAATGCTGAATTTGAGGAAATCAATGGTGTTGATGTAGAACTAACCTTCGGGGATAGGGCTAACCAAAACACATTGTTACGAGTGGCAATCGCTTCTGGCGGTGGTCCAGACGTATCAATGATGGACGTTGGGGATGCTTACTTAGGCGCCATGGCCCGAGCAGGCCTGGTAACCAGCCTTACTAGCGCGTATAGCGAATTGGGTTGGGACCAACGAATCTTGCCAGCCGGCATCGATGTTGTTACTTATAACGACGAAATTTGGGCTGTGCCAGTCCAACAGGAAGCCAATGGACTTTGGTACAACGCCGCAATTTTCAGGGACAACGGTTGGGCTCCACCAGACACATGGGAAAACTTTATTGCTGCTGCTGAAGGCGCCAATGCGATAGGGCTTGACGCAATCTCGCACGGCACACGTTCCCTAGCTACTGCCCCTCAGCTTCTCGCTAGTATCGTCTATGGCCTTATTCCAGCAGACATCGTGTGGCAAGCGTCTAACCTGGAAGGCAACTTAACCTGGGGTGACGACCCACGATTCCTCGAAGCAATCGAAACGTTAGTGGCTTGGAACGANGGCGGTTGGCTCCCAGAAAACGTCATTGCCTTTGACCACATGGAGTACGTGAACCACTTCCTCGCCGGTAAGGCTGCTATGGGCCCGATGGGACCCTGGCAGGCTAACAACATGTATCAAGGTTGGGTAGATGGAGAAATTGAACCCACTTTCCTTCCCTTCCCAGCTCAGGACACAAGCTTCCCTCTCACTAACCAGGGTGCTCCTGGTAACTCCCTTTGGGTAAGCGCCAACGTTAGTAAGAAAGCACTACCGTTAGCTCTCGCCTGGATTGAGCACATCAACGTTAGGGCCGAATCACAACAAGCTTGGTTATTCGAAATGGGTATCCTCCCAATGACGAGCGAAGTTATTGACCCGGCAGATTTCCAGGGCAACGTACCGTTCCAGACTGTGGTTGAAGGTCATGAAGCCCTCGGTCTTCAGGGTGGAACTAGTGGCCAGTGGCTAGACCACTTTGTGTCNCCCGCCGGTTCAGAAGTCTTCCAAAATGGTCAAGCGCGTGTGTTGGCAGGGAGCTGGACCCCAGAACAATTCATTGCGGAATTAGTTAAAGTGACTAATTCTTCTAGAGCAGAAGCTCAGTAACTAACTTCTAGCTAATCAAAATTTAAGGGGGAGCTTTCCAGCTCCCCCTTAAATTTGTTAAGTAATAAAAAAATTAGCAGAGTCTATTAACAACCGCACAAGGCATTAAAACCAAAACGATGAGACTCCCCATGAATCCCTACTCAGTTATAGCGAATGTTCTCCTCGGATTCAATATCAAAGGCATGTATAGAGTCGGCTTTAACAAGAAGTTCCATCTGATCACCCGGCCGAAGGGAAATGTGAGGATCAACCCGTGCGACTATTGACTGATCCCCTTCAACCGTAGCGAACACATGAGTTTCGGCGCCAAGGGGTTCGACAACATCAACAGTGGCTTTAACAATGTTGCCGGTGTCCGGGATGGAAGTATGGCCTTTGAGACCAAAATTTTCAGGGCGGATACCGACTGTTACCTGCTGATTGTTGTACTTCTGGAGCTTCTGGTTTAACTCCTGGTCTGGATTAATATTGAATTGCTGCCCACTAATAAGTCCATTTTGGACGTTACCAATCAAAAAGTTCATTGGTGGGGAACCAATAAAACTAGCTGAAAACTTGTTTGCGGGTTTATCGTAAAGATCAGTGGGGCTGTCAACCTGCTGAACCAAACCGTCTTTCATTACGACGATCCTATCGCCCATTGTCATTGCCTCAACCTGATCATGCGTCACGTATATGGTGGTCACTCCAAGACGCTGATGAAGTTTCTTTATCGAGACTCGCATTTCAACACGAAGCTTCGCATCCAGATTAGAAAGAGGCTCATCCATCAGGAACACCTTAGGTTCGCGTACAATAGCTCTACCGAGAGCTACTCGNTGCCGCTGTCCACCTGAAAGTTCCCTTGGACGCCGTTCTAGCAAGTCCTCCATCTGTAGCATTTCAGCAGCTTCATTAACCCGTTCCTGAATCTTTGCTTTGGGTGTTCTACGCAACCTCAGGCTAAACGACATGTTCTGAAAAACATTCATGTGGGGGTAGAGCGCATAATTCTGGAAAACCATCGCAATATCACGATCTTTAGGGGGCACGTCATTAACAGTCCGACCATCGATGTTAACTAAGCCACCACTGACTTCTTCAAGGCCAGCCACCATCCGCAAGGTCGTAGTTTTTCCACAACCTGAAGGCCCAACAAAAACGACGAACTCTTCATCGTTAATCTCCAAATTAAAGTCCTTAACGGCAACTACGTCACCAAAGTTCTTGTTTACCTGATCAAGTAGGACTTGTGCCATCAGTTAACCCCCAATTTCATTGGCTTAATCACTTTCGCCATTCCTTAACTGGGACGAATTTGCCCCCTTCAATTACAGCTTGTGTAACTTTGTGTCCCCGGTTAGTGGTGACCTCCAGTATAGCCTGATCTAACGTCTCAGGTCCTACTAAGACCTTACGGACAAAGCGACCGCCCGGAATTTCACTCATCTCACTTGTCTTAGAAAGGCGGACGGGTATTATCTCTTTATTCTTATTCGTAAGAACTCGGGCAAGAAGAAAAAGGCCATCATCGTGGAAATTAGGGTTCTGTCTCCTAAAAATTCCAAACACTATGGCACTATACCTCGGTACGCATAATTTCCGCATTCGACTCGTTAATTAAGAACTCCTAATGCAAACTCCTTAAACGTCGGAGGAAACTAACAAATTCCCACCTAAAATTTAAAGACATGCAATCAACATTATTGAGAACGAGTCTCGGTCAGTAGGAATTTTGGCTAAAATATAGATTCTTGGTCTATCCCAATATTGATTGTGTCGAGGCTGTTAGGATTTCAACGATCTCGTCTAGAGTATTGTCTTCGGTTACTACAGGGGGAGCGATGCAATAGGTGTCACCACTAACCCGGCTGAACAATCCGCGCTTTATGGCCTCTTTGTGAATCTTAGCAACGACCCGTTCTTCGTCACTAAAGGGTTCGCGTGTTTCACGATCCTTCACGTATTCCACTCCGCACATCAAACCAAGGCCTCGGATTTCTCCCACGTTCGGGTGATCAGCTAAAGCCTCTTTGAGATTAACGGTTAGTTTTTTTCCTTTTAACTCTGCTTGTGCAACAAAATCTTCCTGCTCAATGATATCTAGCATCGCAAGAGCGACAGCGCAACCGACTGGGTGAGAACTATAAGTGTAAGCATGCATCCAGGGTGATTCACTGTGATCCATGACTGCGGCTATTTCGTCACTAACGCCAATCCCACCGAGGGGAAAATAACCCGATGTGATTGCCTTTGCGAATTGCATTAGATCGGGTTGTACATTCCAGTGTTCCAATCCGAACATTTTTCCTGTTCTACCGAAACCAGTAATTACCTCATCAGCAACCAGGAGAACATTGTACTGGTCACAGATTTGCCTAATCCTCGGGAAGTAATCATCCTGTGGGACAATCACACCACCAGCACCTTGGACTGGTTCTGCTAGAAACATTGCTACGGTGTCAGGTCCTTCTTTAAGTATTTGCTTCTCAAGCTCGTCAGCAGCTGCAATTCCTTGACTTTCTGACCCAAGTGGTTCTTCGTAACGGTATGGGTATGGTGATGGGATGTGGCTGAATCCAGGGATCCGAGGCTCAAACATAGGCCAATACGCTTCTATTCCAGTTGCACACATAGCGGCAAGCGTCACACCGTGATACCCGAATTTTCGTGAAATCACTTTCGTTTTTTCTGGTTTGCCTTTGATTTTCCAGTAATACCGGGCAAGCTTAATGTTGCTATCCGTAGACTCACCACCACCAGAAGTGAAGAAAAAATGATTAATTTTTGAATAAGTTAATGCCGCTAAGCGCTCAGCAAGTTCGATTGCCAGCAGGTTAGAACTACCTGTGTAGCCGGAAGCGTACCCCATCGTACGCATTTGGTTAGAAGCAGCATCCGCTAGTTCTGTTCTACCGTTACCCGCTGTGTTGTTCCACAGTCCCGACAAGCCATCAATAAATCGATTCCCATCAGCATCGATAAGATGGGCACCCTGACCATAAACCCAAACCTTACCCGCCGCATGAGTAGCTGCTGCGTGCAACGGATGAATAAGATGTGAACTGTCACGAACCAACAGTAACGATTCATTAGAATTGCTCATGGAAGCCCTCCCTTTAAGATCACCATAGTCTGTAGGAATCAATTTTAACTAATCCGGAAATAACTTTATCCCATGTTTTTGGGTTGAGTTTAAGGAAAACATGCACAGAAACCAAAGGATGAAATACCCTGACAGTGGTCGTTCTCCGACTTCGGTATACATCTACCCAGAAAGCATAATGCTATTACTGGAAGGCAAAGAACCTACTGATTTACTTAACAAGGTTTTGAGGCGTTAGAGAGGACAATATGCCTAGGAATCATAATGATGGTGTACTAACCTCAGACCAGGTCCAGAAGTTTTTTCTAGAAGGCTTCTTGCATCTTCCAGGCATTTTGGGTGAGATAGAATTAGCTACCGTTCGTTCCGCTATGGACGAGATTATTCGTACGGCAACACCCGGCGAGGATTTCCGTTTCGCACGAGGCCATCGAGATGGCAAGAACGTACTATCTCGGGTGGAATACGTTGTCGACAAATCGGCATCCGTTAGGGCTATGCTGGCCCATCCGCTGGTGCTTTCCGCTACCGAGCAGTTAGCTGGAAGAGATTTCTTTCCGACGTCAGACGCAATGGTCCTAAAGATGCCGGGGCAAGGTATCGCTGTTCCCTGGCACCGAGATCTAGCGAGCACTGATGACTACCCGAGTGAAGTGCCGGTATTTATTGCTGACTATTACCTTGATGATGCTGATAAGTATACCTGCCTTTGGGTAGTACCCGGCAGTCACCTCTGGTCAGACGAAAAGACCAAAGATGTTGTGAAAACCATGAACGATGGGGCATTCTCGACAGTAGGCGCCAAGGCGGTTCTTATGTGCGCAGGTGATGTTTTACTTCACAACGTGCGCCTCCTCCATGGATCCCCACCCAATGAGTCAGATGCATTACGCCGGGTTATTTACATCACAATGCACACTGCTCACATTGAATGGGAGCACGGTCCCTACAATCACGAATATATTAAAGCTAAGCAGAGGGTTCTACGTGGGTGTATTAGGGAGCGAGCTCGATCACTATACGGGGCAACAGAACAACAATTCTCTTATCGGCCACCTGCAGCCTGGGACAAGGGGCCTCTTGGCCCTAATGAACAACTTGTCACTTACCGGTACGACCGGGAAGAATACAAAGTTTAGACTGAGTACCCAGCCTATTCGTAGCCTACTTGAATTTTTGGAAGAACCTCCAAATGCTCCATATTGATCGTTGTTAACTCTTTATTCGTCCTCATCAAATCCTAGAAGTCGCGCAGCATTTCCCCCAAAGATAGCTCGAATATCTTCTTCAGGAAAATTGAGCTGGTAGCAGATCCTAATCTGATCATGGAGGTACCGAAGCACAAAGCCGCGCGGAAAGTAACTTGAGTCGGAACCAAACAACATTCGTTCAGGTCCAATCGTCTCATACGCTTTGGCGAACAGGTCTTCAAGAGTAAGCTTGAAAGGCATCCACTGCACCCATTGGTTGGACCCCGAACTGTCAACGTAAATATTAGGTAGGCTCCAGCAGAGTGCCAATAACTCACGCCAATAGCCCGCACCAAAATGCGGGATTACAAATGGAATCTCTGGGAAATCACGTGCCACCTCATAAAGCGTGAGGGGACTCATTCTTGGATGCTGCACAACCCCACCACCACGCCCAAGAAACCCAAAGTGAATCAGGACCGGCAGCGACCGTTCAGCACAAAACTCCCAAATGGGTCTCAATCGTGGATCCTCAAACGCATAGTCAGTAAGAGGTGCCAACATCTTGTAACCCCGAAGCCCCAGATCATCAACTGCTCGCTTCAGCTCCACCTCACCACCTGGTTCGAGCTTATGGTGAGCAAGTCCAGCGAACTTGTCGGGATGCCTCGCAACCACCCTGGAAAGTAGGTCATTGTCGCGCCCAGTCACAAAAACTACGCGTCTTAGTCGATGATGCACAATTTGCTCAGCCCAACGATCAGCATAAGCATCTATTTCTTCATCAGTTTTCGCAGATGGTTCGGCAGGCAAAGTAGCGTGCTCTTTACGCATGCGCTCGCCTCGACTCCGTGCGTACTCGGCTAGCAGCGGGTGTGTCGCCTTCCGCTTTGGGCCGGCAACATTAGCAACTGGGAAATGGGTATGGAAGTCAATAACGTTTAATTCGTGATGATTCATAGATAAGCACCTCTTAATTTGACATTCAGCGTACAACGCGGCGAGTAAAGATCATTATCAAGAATATCAAAATCCTTGGCGAGTCTAGGAACGTAGCAGTAAAGATACTTATTTGTAGACTGTATTTCGACGTAAGAACCACACTGCGGGCAATGCGGCGAAAGCTACTAACGCACCCAGTAACAAAACTCGTTCCAAACCAAAAGAGTCTGCCATGAGGCCCGCAACCCAGACACCTAAAGAACGAGTGAGAAAGTTAAGAGCCATGAATGTTCCGTTTGCTAAAGCACGGCTCTCCGTAAACTCCTCCTGCACAATCGCTAGAAAGATTGGTGTTGGCGAGATGGCCGTTAAACCAAGGACGAACAACAGGGGTACTGACATCCACGAAGGAGCAATTAAGAACGCCAGCATAAGTAATGGCGCAAGGAAAAATAAGACCAAAAGCACGCGGGCTCGACCAGATCGATCACTAACTATCCCCGAACCTAGGGCTCCGATAACGCCACCCGCTTCAAGAATAGTTAACGCTGCTGCAGCCAACCAAAGGCTGCTCTGGCGCACTTCGGTCATGAACAAAGGCAAAAACACGGTGAGACCTGCATGCATTAGCGTTCTCGCAAGCATGAGCCAGGTGAGTGCCGGAAAGACTTTGCGGAAACTCTTCCAGGGAAGAAAGCTACCACCGGTAATCGATGGTTTAGCTTGCACGTTCCTGAGTCGCCAATAGAGGACCCCGGAAACAGCCCAACCCACAAAAGAAGCTCTCCAAAGCCCTTCTAAGCCAAACCATCCTACTGCTGCAATGACAGCCACCGGAACCAGCGTGCGGCCAAGCTCCCCAGCAGCCATAAAGATGCCCATGCCCGTACCAACCCTGCGTCCTGCCACTTGAGCAATCATCACGGGTGCTGGTGCATGGAAACCAGCAACACTCACGCCCGCTAAGAGTAGTAACAAAACTAGCGAAAGGTAGTTGTTAGCCAACCCCAGGCAACTGACCAAAGTGGCAGTTAGTGCCGGTGCGAAGATGACAAAATACCGAAGGCTCATACGATCAGCCAGGTAACCAATCAAAGGGTTAAGCAAACTTGGAATCTGGGTGAAAATTGTAAGTCCACCCGCAAGCGCATAACCAATGCCCAGGCGTTCTCGGAGAAGCGGTAACAATGGTGCGATAAAAGCCGTATACGTGTCATGAACAACATGACCACTAGCAATAGTTACGATTTGCTCAGTGTGGAACTCAGTACTAGTTTCTTGCCGTACTTGCGAAGATGATACCCGCACTGTCCTACATAATTGCATGTTGTGTAACTAAAATGGAGTAACTCGAATGGGACAATTCCATAATGGTTACCGAACTAACCTCTCAACATTTACTATTGAGAGGACCCGTTGTTATTGAACTACCACGAAGTAGTTTTTTGGTATGACACGTTATAATAGAGCATAAGAACATGAAAAAAATTCTTTGGGCCCTAGTCTGTATTATTTTAGCCTTCACCTACGGTGTGAGTGTTGGTACTTTCCAAATCTTTCCGTACGATTTTATGCATAAGATCTACACCTACATAAAAAGTCCCGTTTCGGATTCAGAAGAGATAATAAACCTAGAGGTTTGTTCGATACCAGAGATTTCTGAAATTCCTTATGACGCCACCGTAGTTATCGGTCATGCCTACGGAAAACCCTCGCCAGATTCATATTACATTGCAAGAACTGTTGAACAATTTCTCGAATTACATCGAAACAAAATTAGACAAGTAATATTCACAGGTGATGTCTTTGAGGAACCATCAATTTCGCAATGGGAAAAACTTTACGAACAATTTAGTGCAAGTTTTGATGTCTTTGTTGCACCTGGCAACCATGATATTGAACCTTTGGCGGCAGCAGATATTTTCGCACTATCACCGTTCAATTTTAGAGGTGCGAAGAGAATTAATTCCGACAGTGCAGTATTAATTATTGAAAATAGCGTATCAAGTAATTGGTTGATTAATCCTTCAGCTAAGGCTCTGTTGCAAGATAACGCTAACTCTTCTATGTTTCTTTTAAGACACAATATTCCTATTATTGAACTGATTATGTTTGCAAATTCAGTGCAGTTTAAAAGTCCTAACCTTCCTTCCGCAGAAAATTTTACAAAACAATTTGGCGAGCTTGAAAAGTTAGTCATAATTTCTGGCGATAGTGGAAAATTGGCTCATTTACCTCGACAAACCTGTCATCGCTACCAGAATTTCACGTTCATCTCAAATGGAATTGGTGGAGTTATCGGGGATCGAATTTTGGTCATTGAGGGCGAAACAATATATTCCTATCCTCTAGATTGACAATCTTTTATTACACAACAAAAAACCTGTTAAAAATAGAGGCAAAGATTTATTCTTTAGGCAACAAATACAGTTAAGCTATTTCCTCAGTAGTGGCCTCCGTTATTAAACCAGTTGCTCTATATTGAGACTAAACTAACAGCTAAGAAGCTTGGGTTATGAAAAGCTGTCAGCTAAATACACTGTGAAGTTGGCCATCGATCTCGTATTCACAGTACAAAGGCTGGATTGTACTTTAGCTCAAGGAAATAGCTTAACTGGCGTATTTACGATTTTATAGTTCAAGGAGGTAATAGTTAATCATCGAATATATATCTTCACAAACTGAGTACGTCATAGCCGTTTTATTACTTATTAGTACCAGCATAGGTTTCAGAGTATTGTTGGCGAAACTAGGTCAACGTTGGATCACTACTTATGCCCATACTGCAACCTTTACCCTTTTACCCGTGATCACATATGTAATTACGAAGGTAATATCAGGAAATATTGCTTTGTCTCTGGGAATGGTTGGAGCCCTATCGATAGTACGGTTCAGAAACCCTGTACGATCCCCGCTTGAGTTATCTGTATATTTTGCCGCAATAACAATGGGTATTGCGGCTTCCGTGGATCCGCTATGGTTCATTTTCTTCGTCGTCTCAATCCTAGTTGCATTCGGCTGTCTTGGGGTAGTCTCGTGGGTAAGTAAGGTTTTGTTTAAAAAACAATTCTTTAATGCCTCTTTTACTGAGGGCAATTCGTTATCCACTCTTGACTTAACAACATCTGACGGTATCGATATTTTAGATAACAGTAAGCTATTAAAATCAAAGTCGGTTGACGGCAACACCACAAGTTACCTTTTAGTTTCAGATAACCTTGGACAATTGCGACAGATTCTCTCAAAATGTGAAAATAGCAAGCACTTAATACGCTACCAGCTGAATGCGTGAGGAGAATGGCGGCGACTAAAAAATTATTTCTGGCTTTTGTTTTGTTGACTGTTAGTACCTTGTCATGGGCAAATTGTACATTCAATACCTCACAATACTTATTTCAATTACAAGAACCTAGTTCGATCAATGAAATTCATGTAGAGGTCCCAAAGAGTGCCAGTTTCGTAAAGAATTTTCTACGGATCTTAACCTCTGGAACAAGAAACATCCCTCCTACGCTGAAAAAGGACTTCGAAGCGCGAATAATAGTTGATTACGAATTCGGAAGATGTATATTTTCCGCAAGTGTGAGACAAACTGGTGATTGGAAAGATCACATATCGTTGGTTGAAGGTAATCCTCTTAGATCTCTAAACGTCAAATTACGGGAAGGCAATATTATGAACGCAATTAGGTTCAAATTGCTTATACCTGCCACACGTAATGATTTAAATGAAGTACTCGGAAGTTTGGTCGCAAGAGAGCTAGGTTTCATAGCCCCTGAGACATTCCAAGTACGAGTCGATGTAAATGGCTCCAAATCCGTAATGTTATTCCAAGAAGACGCACAGAAAGAATTGCTTGAACGGAACCTTAGAAGAGAAGGACCGATTTTCGAAGCTGACGAGAGCCTTATTTGGACAGATGAGAGACAGACTGTCTATAGAGACGATGTTACTTTAGCGAGACTAATCAATAAGAAATGGTTTCTGGCTGGGCAAAGCTCTCAGTACATTACGTTATCTGCATTCCCTAAATTACAAAACGCTTATCTTGCCTATACTAACTACAAAAATAAAGCCTTAATGCTATTTCCTGATAATAGCGCATTTGAAGATTTTCACTTCCTAATGTTAGCGATGAAAGGTTGGCATGCCCTGCGACCACACAATAGACGCTTTTATTATAATTCTTTTAAGGATAGCTTCGAACCAATTTACTACGATGGAATGCTCACACTTACGATCCCCATTGATCTTAGTATGAAAGCTAACAGGCTCACTATTGAAGAATTGAGCTTCGCATTCAAGAGCGATTACGTTTTTCCTTTCACAAGCATCTTGGGAACACCAGAGTTTAAATCAAAACTACTGCCTAAGTTTCAGAATAGAGTTATTCGATTTAACAGTGTTAAACAGAATTTTTTCGAGGAAAGCCTGTCCCAAGTACACGCTAACGTAGTCTCTCTTCAAACAAAAATAAGTGAACTAGAAGTACCGATACCACCTCATCCAGGTAACCTCAGTGAACATGAGTTGTATAACTCTCGGGTATTAAAACGCAACCTTGATCAGAAACACGTATCCTCAATAAAAGTAAACAACCAAAATTTTCTTCTCACTTACCAGGATAAAACCACGGCTATAGTTAGCCCTGAAGCATTAGCAAGCATCTTAAGTAAGAATGTCTTAGACGGAATGCGGCATGTATTATTACCAGAAAATTCGATGCAACTAGATTTTCAAGAAGAGAGAGCCAACCTTAAGGAAATCAAGCTGCTTGAGGGAAATATTTTGAGTTCTTTGAGCACATCTGTAATTATCAAAGAAAAAGAAAGGGTCATCGTAATTACCCAATCAAATCCGAAAGATTGGGTACTCTTTCGCGATGCCGATATATCTGAGTGGAACATTACTTTTCAAGGACTACCTGTCAATAAAGAAGACCCTTCCTTACAGAGATTCAACATTCACGGGATGACGGGCTGCTTAAATTTTTACAATTCCAAATTCAATCACACTTCACTACACATTACGGGCGGACAATGTGAGGATAGCTTAAACATTGTAAATTCATGGGGAAACATTTCTTTGCTTGAGGTAAAAGATGCTTATGCCGACGCAATTGACTTAGATTTTTCGCAGTTAACCCTGGTTGATATTGAGGTCCAAACTGCGGGTAATGACTGCTTAGATGTGAGCAGTGGCATCTACAAAATTAACTATGCTTCTCTCGTGAATTGTCAAGACAAGGCACTATCAGTTGGCGAGAAATCCCAATTCGAAGTTAACGACATATCGATTCATTCTGCATTTATTGGAATGTCCGTTAAGGACTTTTCGAGTTTGGTGGTCACAAATGCAAAAGTAAGAAACGTCACTATCTGTGTAGAAGCTGTTCAGAAGAAACAAGAATTCGGTGGCGGAGTAGCAAATCTCAAACATATAGAATGCGCGGGGCAATACGCAGAGGACAAGAACTCATCACTTTTTCGGAGTAAAAATTGAGCATCAAAAAAATAGTAACTCGCTATTTTGATACTGCAAGTCTTTCGCTATTTTCTACTTTTAACCAAGATATAAGATTATGTTTAAGCTAAGACGCTTTACAAAAAACGTGACACTACCGTGTGGTAGTTATACAGACCTAATTTTGGAAGTCTTAACCCCAAAACTGAGAATATATCTGGCGAGTCGTAGTTTGGTAATCACCTCCCTTTTGTTTTTTTCAGCTGCGCCATGTTTCGCTATAGAGACGAGACCGAATATTGTTTTGATAGTCGCAGATGACCTTGGTTGGGCAGATGCCTCCTACCACCAAGGAAAAATACCAACCCCAAATATCGATAATTATTCCTTGGGAGGCCTTAGACTTGAAAGATTTTATGCTACTAGAGCATGTACCTTTACCCGAGTTGCACTTATGACTGGCCAACATGCAGCTGCCCTCGGAATGCACAATACGGTAATCAGTTGGTACCACCGCCACGGACTACCAGTAGCAACCGAGATACTGCCTGAAGTCTTAAGCGAAGCAGGCTATCAGACATTCGCAGTAGGAAAATGGCATCTAGGTAATGGAAAAAAAGAATATTGGCCAACTCGTAGGGGATTCAATAGGTTTTATGGGCATTTGAATGGTCGAATCGATTATTTTGAACACACCATCGAAGGCAAACATGATTGGCGAATTGACGAACAACCCGTTTGGCCAATTGGTTATTCCACAAAATTAATAGCTGAGAAATCTCAAGAATGGATCAAGGAATATGCAAAAAATGCTGAACCCTTTTTTGCCTATATTGCATTCAATGCTCCCCACAGTCCTTTTCAAGCACCCAAAGAATATATAGATAAAACAGACCCCAATCTTCCTAAAGACAAACGAATTTACAACGCGATGGTTATGGCTCTTGATGATGGAATTGGAACGATTATGTCAGCAATTCAAGACTCCGGAGAGAGTCATAACACATTAGTTTTATTCTTAAGTGACAATGGGGGTCTAGAGAAATATTCAGAACCAACTATTCTTCGCGGTGAAAAGGGTTCATTCTATGATGGGGGGTCACGCGTACTAAGTTTCGCAGTATGGGACACGAAAATTGAACCCGCAGTCAGTAATGTTGTCGTGAGAGCTGTAGATGTTCCAACGATTCTGGCAAGACTTGCCGGTACTAATTTCAAAAACCCACGAGGAGTCCATGGCCGACCCAATCCATCTTTGATTGGTGTTGGGAATTTCGAGTCTGAGGAAATCGCAGAGCCTTTGTTGATTGATATGGGAGAAGATTCCGCGGCAGCTATTCTTGGAAATCTTAAGTTAGTTTACCAAAACGGTAAATCCGAATTATTCAATATTGAAAAAGACCCTTCTGAAATAACCAACATAGTAAAAAGTTTTCCGAAGGAAAAGGAACAACTCCTAAATTTCATAAGCACCATCCCAAAATCTAAGCCTTTGGTTAAAAGATCCTACTTTATGGGTAAAGATGTTTCTCCTGAACGATTTATATGGAAAGTCCCAGATGTCATTGGTGAAGAACATACTCTCAGATGGCAACTTGGTTTTCTGCTACTTATTCTCTTACCATCAGGTTATTTAGTCATTTTCTATCTTTTGGGAACAATTAAGGCTAAAGGTACAATAACGAAAGAGAAATCTCCGATTTTTAGGCGCAAAAAATGAGTTTCAGGAAAGAAAATAAGTATCGCTTGTCATTAAGTGAGCAAAAACTTCTCAAAGCCTCTTTACTAACTACCGGTATGAGGCCCCAGTACCCCAGAAGAAAAATAAACAGTTGTTACTTTGATACTTTAGATCTTGCACTATTTACGGCTTCTGAAGAAGGTATTTTACCCAGAAAAAAGGTTCGAATACGCTGGTACAACCAGGATACCAAAACTACCAAAGAAGAAAAGATTTCGTCCATTGAAGGACGTTTCAAAATCGTCAGTGATTTTGAACAACAAAATTTCCTCTGTAACTTCCAAGCAAAATTTTTTGACCAAACATATGGCATCCTCAAACCTGTAATGCTAGTAAGTTATCAGCGAGAATATTATTTACTAAAGGGCCTCAGAATCACATTTGATTCAGAAATACACTACAGAGACTTAAGAACCAAAAATGACCGTACTTACATAGATCATGAAAGTGTAATGGAAATAAAATCAACCATTGAAACTACAGATGATTACGTTCAAACAATCATAAAACACCCTACTTCACGATTTTCGAAGTACGCGCGTGGTTTATTAATGGCTAATCAATGGTTATAAAAAGTTTGGCACCTCAATTATCGAAATAGGATCTATAAATCAACTTTACTTAGAAAACGCTTCGAACCATACCCCATAAAAGCCGATAGCCAACAACAAAACCCCTGCACATCGTGTAAAAAAAGCGTAACGGTACAATAGCCAACTTGTGGCACGCTTGCTGATCGAGAAGGTCAAAAACGGAAGTAACACCAACGGCCAACCAAAGCCAACTCCAAAAACTAGGAAGTAAAGTAGGCCGTCAGTGAGGACAGAGGCATTAGCCGCACCCACCAAAAAAGCACTTAATATTATAGGACCAGTACAAGGAAGTGTCATTGGAGCCAGAAGAAGCCCGTAAAGGTATGCGCTAAGACGACGGTTACGGAGCACCGGTACTTTAGTTACTGAAAGTCTCGTAAACGGATTGACACCAACGAGCAATAACACACCAAATACCGACACGATAATGTAGGTGGTCGGGACGAACCACGGAAGGAGAACGCCAAACGAGGTGTTTAATAGTGACAGAATAAAACCTACAAGAATCATCAACGTCAAGACTCCGCCAAGCACGAAAAATCCCAACCATCTAGTACTACGCTGCAAACCCTGAGGATCTATTCCCAAGATAAAAGCAACAAATCCTGGGTAAAGGGGGAGTAGACAAGCGTTTGTCAAAATAGCGACATTGCCTAAGAAGAAGGCTTCTAGTAGTTGATTAACCACTACAGCAATCAGGGAACCAAGTCTTGGCGAACGTAGGTCACAATATCGTCTGGCCCCACGAGACCGGTGGATAGGGAGCCGGTAACTCCCTCAGGACTAATCAGGAAATGTGGGGTAGCAGAAGGATTAGTAACAGTATGTCCGAAAGAATCAACAAGAGCAATGAGAAGATCCGTCGTGGCTACTGCAAAGGTCCAAGTCCAGCCGTTACTCTCAGCATAAGAAACGAGGCGCCGAGCTGGTAGATTTCCTTCTACGGAAAGCGCCAAGAATACGACCTCTTCCGGTGGAAGTTCCAAACTTGCTTCCGCGACACTAATAAGCTGCCTTTTACAACGGATGCACCATGTTGCCATAGGCTGAACAAAGACAGTTTTACCAGTAAAAGTAGCCAACGTGAAAGCCTCACCGGTGCGAACATCGATAAGCTCGGAGCTGTGCCAGGCCGGGCGCATGCCCTCAGCACAGGAATACGATGAGATTACTACGAACGCGCCCATCAATAGTACAAGATGGGAGACTCGTGAACGTTTAAACACCGGCAGCAGTAATACACCAACTTGAAGAGCAAATTTTCTCATCTTTATTACCCACCCTATCAGCCGTAGCAGTGAAAAACCCACTTACCAAGCATATTATCCACGTAGTCATAAGTGGTGACCCATCCCGGAAAACCGATCTCTATCAAAACTAATTGCGGGGTTAAATCACGCGAAAAGGATCTAGTTTCTTCCTAAGGCCTTCGGGAACAGGTATTGGATGGTTAGCCTGGTAGTCAAAATAAACCACTACTGACTCGACCTCAGCTGCAACTGCCAAATCATTAAGTCTGGACCTAATCTTCTGCTGAAGACGTATGCTGCTTGTACCCACGTTTGCAACTTGCGTAGTAACCGTGAGTTCGTTACCAAAGTGAACCTGGTTCCGAAAGTCTATAGCTAAACGAGCTAATATTAAGTGGCCAAGTTTACCGCCAAGATCTTGGAAGAATCTGATACGTGCATCCTCAGCATAATGAGCAAAGGCACTGTTGTTGACGTGACCCAAAGCGTCAGTATCAACGAATCGGACCTGGATATTAGTGTTATGACTCATGTGACCCAGCATACGATTGGCATTAGGATCTTGGAAAGAAGCACCTGTAATTGACCATTTATGCTCACCACACAAGAAAATAGTCTCACGATTATAATTCTGCAAATTTTACCTGATTAAGCTACTTTCAATCGAGTCAAAAGTTAGTGGTTATGAGTCTTTTTAGGTTTCCGCTTTCTGACACTTGGGACAAAAATGCGTACCCCGACCCCCTAGAGTAATCTTATTGATTTGAACACCACAGCGAGGACAAGGTTCATTAGAATGACCGTACACGTTCAACTCTTCAAGATAAGTCCCTACATTCCCGTTGACAGTGCGGTAGTCATTAAGCGTGGTTCCTTGGGCTTCCAGGCTTGCGATTAAGACTTCCTTAATAGCACTTTGTAATGCTGCTATTTTCGATACTGGAACGTGACGAGCCGGTGTCTGGGGGTGAATTTGAGCACGCCACAGAGCCTCATCAGCATATATGTTCCCCAACCCTGCTACAGGCTTTTGAGTAAGAAGATATGCCTTTACAGCGGTGCCCGACCGAGCAAGAGCCTGAGTAAATTTCGCTTTAGTAAAGGTTCCTTCGAGAGGCTCGGGCCCCATATTCTGGAGTGTGGGAAGATCACTGTAATCACCCCTCGGGACAACTAAGAAGCGGCCAAAGCGGCGAGGATCGCAGAAGTATAGGATTGAATTCGGACCTTCATCATCGAGTACCAATTGGACACGTAGGTGTTGATCTGGACGACGGGGAGTTACCACCCCTGTCATGCCAAGGTGGATGATCAACTCATCCCCACCGGATAGCGGCAGCAGTAAAAATTTCCCGCGGCGAGTCACATCTGTTATTCGCTGCGACGCAGCTCTTTCGAGATTGGCGTACTTTGGCCCAGGCAGGGCGTCAACCAACTGTACTCCCAATATTGTCTTGCCATAAAGCCAAGGTTCTAATTCGAGCCGAATTGTTTCGACTTCAGGCAGTTCGGGGATAACTGACCTTTCCCTCATAAAGGGCCCGCCCGACTATACAACCATCGAGCCCAAGCTCCTCGTAAAGATCGATGTCTGCATCAGTCGCGACCCCACCCCCTGCAATCAAGGTATGTGGAAATGCCGAACGTATATCATGCACAGGTTCTGGATCCACTCCAAGCATAGTCCCATCACGGCTAACATCGGTGTAGATAAGTTGACGCACACCTTGATCTGCCATCAAACTTGCTAAATCAGTTGCAGCTACTTCGGTGATTTCAGCCCACCCTCGAACAGCTACTTTCCCATCTCGGGCGTCAATTGATACAGCCACTCGTTGGGACCCAAATTTTTCTACCAAAGCATGTACCACTTCTGGCTTTTGCGTCGCGATCGTACCGAGGACAACCCGCTCTACTCTCTCAAGCCAGGTGCAGGCTGCTTCGAAACTCCGAATACCTCCCCCCACCTCAAACCGAGCAATCTTTGTATCGGCAATCTCGAGAATCGGCGACCGATTTTCACCATTACCAAGAGCCGCATCTAGATCCACCAAATGTATCCACTCCGCCCCTAGATCTGCCCAATGTTTGGCAGCGTCAAGAGGGCGGTGGAAATATACAGTCTCGCGCTTGGGATCACCTTCATACAAACGGACAGCTTGACCTTTTTGGATATCGACAGCCGGAATGACTAAGAACATCGGCAAAGTATACCTAAGTTGTCAATCCAGTTGCCCTGACCTGATGATTGTTAATGCAAGAACGGTAACTAAGTTTATCGAACATTCCCAGGAATAAGAAAGTTCAAAATCAGTTGCCCGAATTTCCCATAAACTGACGTCTTTCCTGCCAGCTAATACGATAAAGAACTAACCCAGAAGCACCCAAACGCTTGACACCCCCTTCGAAAAGCCTTTACCTTGGAGAGATGCTGTCTTACTCTGACGCTACACTTAACCTTGCTCAGCTTCTTCGTCATAACCCAGATTCGCCAGACGAAGTAAAGGGTAATGGACAGCTAACGACCGAAGCTGAGCATTTTAAGGAGCTTGGGATACAACTAGAAAATCCCCTCATTTGGCACCTTGTCGTGCGTAACATTGGTGGGGATGACGACTTTTTTGTGGAGGGAAACATCAAAGGAACTGCGTTAATAGATTGCAGACGTTGCCTACAAAAAGTCCCCTCAAAAATCGCGTCTGACTTTTTCTACCCGATGAACTATGTACCTGGCACCACGCAACTTACCCTCGCAGAATTGGGTGATGGTAAGGAAGACGAGGACCTTTTGATTTTTGGGCAAACCGAGGTAGATTTTGGACCAATGCTGATCCAACTTTTTGCCATAGACCTTCCACTTACAGCGCTTTGTAAGGAGAGTTGTAGAGGCCTCTCGCTTGACGGAGTAAATCTTAACGATCATCCTGAGATGGTAGAGAACCCTAAAAGTGGTAACCCTTCCGTATTTGCTGTTCTTAAGGATCTAGATCTGCAGTAATTCATTGCACTAAGGAGATATCTCATGGCCAAACACCCAGTACCCAAGAAACGTACTTCTAAATCCCGTCGTGATAAACGCCGAAGTCACCACGCCCTTAGTGCCCCAGCGCTGGTAGAGTGTCCTGAATGTAGGAAAATGAAACCCTCACACGTCGTCTGTCCCGAATGCGGGAGCTACGCTGGTCGCCAAGTGATCGAGATGGACGCCTGACAACGGCCACATTGTTCTTGCTGACACTTTTTGGTTATTCGAGATCTAAGTAGCTTACAATGGGACCATCTTCATCCCAACATAGTCTAGTTGTCTTTTTGTGACCTGGGGTGATAGGACCCAGGCGTGTACCAGAGTGGACGTGATCAAGTGACCGTCAGAGCCATAAGAGCGGGTCTAACCTACCTGGGTGCCTACGCCCCAAACAAGATCATTACAAATGAAGATCTTGAGAGGACCTTAGACACTTCTGACGAGTGGATCCGGACTCGTACAGGCATCCGCAAGAGGCATGTAGCGGCAGACGATGAATTCACATCGGATATGGCTATTCGAAGTGTTGAAGACTTAATCGCTAGAAACGGGAAATCGGCGATCGAAGGTGTCGAGTTAGTAATAGTTGCAACCAACACTCCCGACGCTTTTTTTCCAGCCACCGCTGCCCTAGTCCAGAATCACTTCGAACTACAAGCGGGGGGTTTTGATTTACTCGCGGCATGCCCGGGGTGGATCTATGCACTTTCAGCAGCCCGAGCATATGTAGAGTCAGGACAATTTAGCAAGGTATTAGCTATTGGTTCAGAAGCTCTTACCAAAGTAGTTGATTGGGAAGACCGAGCAACCGCTGTGCTTTTTGGTGATGGTGCCGGAGCTTGCGTAGTAGAAGCAGTACCAGAACCATTCGGTTTCAAATCCATGGTTCTAGGAGCAGACGGTAGTGGCGCCCAACACCTGCACCAACGTGCCATAGGTTCGAGATTACCGAATGGTGAACCCCTAGCTGACCGAGTTGTAATGAATGGTCGCGAGGTGTTTAAGTTCGCTGTTCGTGTAATGCGAACTGCTACTATTGAAGCAATAAACAAGGCAGGTATAAGCAGACAAGATATCAGCCTTTTTGTCCCCCATCAGGCTAATCTTCGTATTATTGACGCCGCACGCGAGCTTCTCGAGTTACCTCCTGAAAAGGTCGTAGTAACGGTAGATGAATACGGTAACAATTCTACGGCAAGCATTCCGCTAGCCCTTAAGCACGCTTTTGACGATGGTCGCATCAAGGATGGTGACAACCTCTTACTGGTCTCATTTGGTGCCGGACTAACCTGGGGTGCTAGCGTCCTCACCTGGGGTAATAATGAACGGTAAACTTGCTGCCCTCTTCCCAGGCCAGGGATCGCAGTTTGTTGGAATGGCTAAGGACCTTTACAACAATCATCCCAGCGCTAGCCAGGTTCTTGACGAGGCCGACGCTACACTACCTGGTTTGTTGCAACTAATGTTTTCGGGACCAACTGAGGAATTACAGAACACCGCCAACCAACAGCCTGCCCTGGTTGCAGCAGGTGCTGCTGCCTTTGCTGCTTATCGAGAAGCCGGAGGCCAAGAACCCGATTATGCTGCTGGTCATAGCCTAGGTGAGTACACTGCACACGTCACAGCTGGATCACTGCCGCTTTCGGAAGTCCTCCGATTAGTAAGGAAGCGTGGAATTTACATGCAAGAAGCTGTCCCTAAGGGAAAGGGGACAATGGCTGCTGTCCTAAAGATCTCTCCTCTTATAGTTGAACAAGTTTGCCAAGAGACAGGCGGCGTGGTTGAACCTGCAAACTTCAACTCCCTTAACCAGACCGTAATCTCTGGTGAGGTCAAATCAGTAAACAAAGCTGCAGAGATCCTAAAAGAAAAAGGTGCTAGGGTAGTTCCGCTCAAAGTTTCGGCCCCATTCCACTGTAGCCTTATGACTTCAGCTGCTAAGCGCCTAGCAGCTGATCTAGCAGAAATCACATTCAGCGAACCCTCCTTCGGAATTGTAGTTAATGTCACCGCCGACCTTCTAAATGATACTCACGAAGCCGCTGACCTACTTACCCAACAGGTAGCGGCAACGGTCCGGTGGCAAGAAAGTTTGGAGCGTTTAGTAAAACTTGGCGTCGTCCGGTTCCTAGAATTTGGGTCTGGAGATATTCTGACCAAGCTGGTGAACCGTAACATTGAAGGTGTCGAGGCCAAAGCTGTGGTTGATTCAACGACAGTACAACAAGCAATTCAGGAGGTGACATGAACTCTGTTAACCAAGAACAACGAGTACTGATAACTGGCTCTAGTAGAGGCCTCGGACGATCAATGGCGTTAGAATTCGGCCGTTGTGGGTACCGGGTTGCTGTACACTATGTCAATTCAAAAGAATCAGCGGAAGAAGTAGCTGCTGAAATCCTTGGTGCCGGTGGGAAATCCACCGTTTTTTCTGGCAACGTTGCAAACTCTACGGATTGCTCAGAGCTCATCAATAATGTTGTCACAGAGTTCGGTGGGCTAGAGGTGTTAATAAACAACGCTGGTATAACTCGCGACACGCTTGTCCTAAGAATGAAGGACCAAGATTGGCAGTCCGTTATTGATACCAACCTCTCTTCAGTTTTCTATTTGGCTAAAGCTGTCCTTCGAGGCATGATACGTCAAAAATTTGGCCGCATCATTAATATATCTTCCGTAAGTGGATTGCTCGGGAACGCGGGTCAAGCCAACTATGTAGCAGCTAAAGCGGGTATCATTGGGTTGACTAAGTCACTTGCTCGTGAGTACGCAGCTAAGGGAATCACCGTTAACGCAGTCGCACCCGGATTTATCCAATCAGATATGACAGATACCCTACCTGACGAACTTAAAGAGCAATATCTTAGTCAGATCCCGGTTGGACGTTTCGGCCAACCTAATGAGGTAGCAAAAGCTGTAGTGTTCCTTGCAAGCAAAGATGCCTCTTATATCAACGGCCAAACCTTACCTGTCGATGGTGGCATGGTAATGCCTTAAGCAAAAACGGCGTGTTAGAATCGCCTGGATCGGGAAGTTTAAAATCCCGAAAATATCGTGCTACAAGGAAAATTATGGAGGTCAGTGTGGACGAACAAGAGATCTTAACAAAAATTCGACAAGTTGTTGCCGACAAATTAGACAGCGACGCGGGTGACATAAATGCCGAGGCTTCCTTCGTGGACGACCTTGGCGCCGATTCACTCGACGTTGTAGAACTGATTATGGGTTTAGAAGATGAGTTTGCTATTGAGATCACAGACGAAGAAGCCGAAAATATCCGAACTGTTGGAGACGCTGTCAAGTTCATTGCCGAAAGGGCATGATCAGTTGGTGCCTATTCGGCACCAACGTGTGGTCCCCCCCTCCATTAGCGAAAGGTTTCAGAAATGAATCGAGTTGTTGTAACGGGGGTTGGCCCCGTCACTCCCATTGGAGTAGGTGCGGATGCTTATCTGAAGGCCCAACAAGAAGCTAAGAACGGCATTAGACGCATAACAAGATTCGACGCCAGCGATCTAAGCGTACAGATTGCTGGTGAGGTCGACCTTGACATAGATAAATACATCGAACGGCGTGAAGCAAGACGGCTTGACCGCTTCGTCCACTTCACCTTAGTTGGAGCTGCCTTAGCCCTTCAGGACGCCGGCCTCACTGAGGACGACATCGCAGGGGAACAAACTGGGACCCTTATTGGCAGTGGCGTTGGCGGCATTGAGACCTGGGAACGGCAAGCACGAATCAGTTTCGAAAGAAGTCCAATGAGGATGAGTCCGCATTTTATCCCCATGTTAATCGCCAACATGGCCAGCGGCCATGTTGCTATGCGCTATAAACTGCTAGGACCTACCAGTACGGTAGTAACCGCCTGCTCAACAAGTTCGGGTGCAATAGGTGATGCCTTTCGCATAATCGAAAGAGGTGAAGCTACTTATATGATCGCTGGCGGTAGCGAAGCACCGATCACCCCAATGGGAATTGGTGGCTTTGCTGTAATGCGAGCCCTCTCAACCCGTAATGACAGTCCTGAAACAGCAAGCCGGCCATTCTCAGCTAGCCGAGATGGTTTCGTCGCTGGTGAGGGTGCCGGTATCCTTGTTCTCGAAGATTACGACCATGCCTGTCGTAGGGGTGCCCGGATATTAGCGGAGATCGTTGGTTACGCTACGACATCTGACGCTCACCATGTGACAGCCCCAGCACCGGGGGGTAGTGGCGCTGTCCGCTGTCTCCAAGGAGCCCTGAAGTCAGCCGGTTTACGTACAGATCAAATCGGTTATATAAATGCTCACGGTACGAGTACTTCAGCGAATGACCTAAATGAAACCCTGGCCCTAAAAACTGTTTTCGGCACTGATTCGGTACCCCCAGTCTCTTCCACAAAATCAATGACCGGCCATCTGCTAGGCGCTGGTGGTGGTATTGAAGCAATAGCTGCCATTCAGGCACTCTACAGCGGCATCCTTCCCCCTACACGGAACCTCCACGACCCAGACCCCGCACTTGACCTCGACTACATTCCTCATGAAGCGCGCCAACAGCAAGTTGAATACGGCATTAGTCAAAACTTTGCATTTGGCGGACAAAACGCAGCCTTGGTATTCAAGAAATCATAAGGCTTAATCTATAGCAATGTAATCTAAGCAAGTGAACGTCAGCCACATCTCACAATGGACAACATTTAAATCTTTAGCCGTCTAACCTGTTTTTATGGAGCGTACAAGTCTAAAACCCATATGACCAGTGCTACTGTCAGGGGTATTCCTTGTCCGAGCCGCCACACGGTAGCGATTACAATACGAATCGTGACATAGGTATGAGCCACCCTTAGTAACCCTATAATCTCCCACTGAAGGGCCCTTAGGGTTAATACTCTCTTCGCTCAACATATCTCGGTGATACTGTTCACTAAACCAGTCTGAGCACCACTCCCACGCATTACCCACGATGTTATAAAGACCGTATCCATTTGGCTCAAAGGTATCGACAGGTGCCGTACCCAAATAACCGTCTTTCCCAGTGTTATTCTTTGGGAACGTACCTTGCCATATGTTACAGCGGTATTTTCCCTTCGGACTCAGGCGATTGCCCCAAGGATATGTGTTTTGCTCAAGGCCACCCCGAGCAGCAAACTCCCATTCAGCTTCAGTAGGAAGTCGCTTATTAGCCCAATTCGCGTAGGCCGTGGCATCATTCCAAGACACATGAACCACAGGATGATCACTTCTGTGATCTACTCCTGAATCTGGTCCCTCAGGGTGTTGCCAGGAAGCACCCGAAACTTGGCGCCACCAAGGTGCCTCAGTTACACCCCGGGTACCTGCTAAACCATTAGGTAGAAATTGGTAGAAAACAAACGACCAACCGAAATTTTCAGCTTCCGTCTGATATCCGGTGGCTTCGACGAAAGCTGAAAATTCTGCATTAGTTACGGCACAGGTATCAATCCAAAAAGGATCGATAGTCACCTCTCTAACTGGAGCCTCTCCGTCAGCGGGAAAAGACTTGTCGTTACTTCCCATTAGAAAAGCTCCACCGGAAAGCTTTGTCATTCCCTGATACGATAAAGGTCTCAGGTTATTTGTCTCAAATGAAACTCCAGCGTGTCGACTCTGCGCATTTGTCACACGCTCCGGCGTACAGCAGGATCTAAGCTCAAGTTTCTTCATGACCTATCCAAGCTAGCACGAGGCATCGTCTGACGTCATGCTCAGCTGGACGTTTATCTAAGCTCCTAATAAGAGACCAACTGTAATAACTCGTCAACTCGAGCCAAAAATAATGAAGAGATCGATTTAGCTACGATTTCGCTCTAGGTTTAACGGCTGTACCGGCCTATCCTAAGGCGTTGAATTTCAGAAAAACCAAGAAAAGAACTAATAAACAGGTAAACTGCGGCCAACACCCCAGTCGCCAAAATGGCACGTGTAAAAAATCCCACCCAATTCGTCGCAATTGGTACCATTTGCAGAATCAAGTAGGTTACACCACAGGCAAAGCCCGCGATCCCTAAAACAGCGATGGCGTAACGACAAAACGCAGCCCAACGAAACCGCTCTCTTCGAGTAACAAGCCCTAGTAGTAAAATGAGTTGCAACCAAGCTGCAATAACGAGACCCCAAGACATACCTACAATTCCTAAGGGTGGAACTAGTAACGTGTAAAGCACTCCACTAGAAATAATAAAGATAGCAGTAACGGCGATTGGCCATCGCACCTCACGGCGTATATAGAAAGTGCGCATCAACAAGTTGGAAACTCCAAGCGGAAAAACCGCTAGGCCTAACGGGGCCAATGCATCAGCCGACAATTCTAGGGTCCGCGGATTGGTACCGGTCCCAGGTTGGAAGGCTGTTATCCAATTGAGAACCGAATTAACTGCTGCATCAGGAACAATTAATAGTAACAATCCAGCCGGTGCAGTGAAAAAAGCGATTAAACGGAGCCCTTCAAGTAACGTCTTCGAAAAAGCCGCCGGCTCCTCTGAAGCATTTGCGCTAAGACGGGAGTAGTAGGCCAGAGCTGGAGATATACTAAATAGACCTAAGGCTAAACTGAGGAAAAGATCCGCATTAAAGAAAGCTGTTTGGCTACCGGCTTCGAGACTATTAAGGATGCGAGTAGAAATTACGTTAAGAACCTGTCTAGCGCCAGTTGTAAAAGCGAACGGAACCATAAGAACCAACACAATGGCCAGCTCGGGGTGCCAGAAGTGTCCCAGCTTAGGAAGAAGTTTGTACCGAACCAAAAACGGTATCTGAATAAGAAATTGTGCAATCGCACCAAAAACAAAAGCTAGTGCCAGAGGTACCGCCTGGGACGGGAAAATCAACATCAGTACTACTGTAACTACGTTAAGCGCCACCGGAGCCCAAGCTGGACCGATAAACCGTTCATTCGCCTGTAAAACACCCATAGCTAGAGCAGAAAATGAAATTGCAGCAAGAAATGGGAAAACCACCCGCGTGAGCTGTACGGCCAGCTCGAAATCGACACTCCCCTCGCTACCTAAGAGTAATCTAACAACCCAAGGGGCTGCTAACGTTGTAATCAAAAGAAGTATTCCATTAACCAAAAACAACATTCCAGCCAGAGCTCCGGCTAAGCGACGAGCATCGGGTTGAGATTGACCTCGGTAGATCGGAACAAAGGAGTTTGTAAGCGCCCCCTCAGCCAAAAGCTCGCGAAATAGGTTAGGCACCTTAAATGCCACAGTAAACGCGTCAGTAACAGTTTGGGGGAAAAGCTGGTTAAGAAGGGAATTTCGTAGAAGCCCAGTCAGACGACTCACCAAAGTACCCCCCATAAGTGTGAAGGCGCCACTGGCTCCTGATGGCTGGTTTGGACCGTAAGGTGGCAAGTCCCTTTCAGAGTTCTTCTTTGAACTAGTTTCTACTCCAACCACCCCGTTTCAGTGCAGCTGGTCCCGGATTTTCTCAAAACGTTGGTCAACCTCGATTAGAGTTTCATCCCGCTTAGGAAAAGCAAAACGGACTCGACCCCTCCCAAGCTCTGGATCACTTCGGTAAAAACTCGAGCCAGGTACTGTCCCAATCCCAATCTCGTCAATTAGCCAGTAAACAAACTCGTTATCGTCATCATTGAGTCCAAAAGCTGACGAGACGGCAGAAAAGGTGGCCATTGTGTAATAAGACCCCTCAGGTACCGAAGGTTCAAATCCAGACCTGGTGAGGATTCCTAGCATTTGGTCTCGGCGGTCAGCGTAATAGGCAGTAAGCCAAGCGTAGTAATCATCATTCAACTCTAGAGCAACCACGGCAGCGCGTTGCAGAGGTGATGGAGCGCAAATCGTGGTGAAATCGTGGACCTTGCGTAGAGCCTCAGTGAGCAAAGAAGGAGCTGTAACGTAACCCACTCGCCACCCCGTCACGGAGTAACTTTTAGAAAGCCCACTAATGGTGATTGTTCTATCAGCCATGCCGGGCAAGGTCACAATGGGAATGTGCTCACAATCGTCATAAACCATATGCTCGTATATCTCGTCACTGATGGCAATAACGCCATATTTTTGACATAAATCAGCAATGAAACTAAGTTCCTCCCGATTGAACACTCGACCTGTTGGGTTGTGCGGTGTATTGAAGATGAAAGCTCGAACCTTAGGTTGTTGAAAGGCTCGTTCGAGCTCATCTAAATCAAGACCATAATCGGGTGGCCTGATTGGCACCCATAAAGGCTCTGCTCCTGCGAACACAACACCAGCATGGTAATTTTCATGAGCAGGTTCTAGGATTACTACCCTATCGCCCTTGTCAACAACTCCGATCAAGGCAGCAATTACGCCTTCTGTTACCCCACAGGTGACCGTTACCTCTGTTTCAGGATCTGGCTGGAAACCGTAGAATCGAGCGGTTTTTTTAGAAATGGCGTTTCGCAATTCAGGCAGGCCCCAGGTGGGTACGTACTGGTGGTGGCCTTCACTTAGTGCTAGCCTCGCAGCCTCAATAAGCTCCTCCGGAGGGTCGAAGTCAGGTGATCCCTGACCCAGGCTGATAGCACCGCACGACATGGCATGCACGCTTGTACTACGAATAACTGATTCAAAAAGGTCATTGACTCGGCTTGCAGTACGTATTTCCATAACCCCTCCCCTCGCATAACGGTACGCATGAGCATACAGGATTGCTAGGAACTTAACTGTTGAGAGTTCGGAATTACGAACCAGGTCGCTCCAGGACCAATCTCTTTAAAGGGGTGCCAGCTTATGCGAAAGAGAAAACTTGGCATCTATCCTGCCTTAAAGTAACTAATCAGATCTCGATCTTTTTTGATCTCACCTTCCACAAAACTAAAGCGATTAGGATTTACCGGATGGTTGTTGATGTTCGACTAGCTAAATAGGCAGCACCAACAATACCAGCTTCATTCCCTAGCAAAGCAGGGGTAATTGCTGTTTTGATTTTAAGATGGGGAAAAAACTTCTCACTTTGACCGCTAACACCACCCCCAATAATAAAAAGGTCAGGAGAAAAAATAGACTCTAAATACTGAAGGTACTCGTAGACTCTCTTTGCCCAACACTTCCAACTCAGATTCTCATTCTTACGAACGCGAGGAGCAACCCACGGTTCGACCTCACGCCCATTCAATTCCAAGTGCCCAAGTTCCGTGTTAGGTACCAGTTGACTATCAATAAACAGAGCACTACCAATCCCAGTACCGAACGTGAGCATACAAACCACTCCACTCTCGGCACGCCCAGCCCCAAATACCATTTCAGCAACCCCAGCTCCGTCAGCATCATTGAGGACATAAACCGGCTGACGTGTAACATCACAAAACAGGCTAACAACGTTGGTACCAATCCAAGCAGCATCTACGTTGGCCGCCGATAATGCAATATCTTGTTGGATTATTGCTGGGAAAGTGCAACCTATAGAGCCTTTGTAATCGAAATGTTCAACAATGTTTCCCACTACTTTAGCTATGGCATTGGGGGTAGAAGGAAACGGTGTTGGTACTTGAAATCGATTTGCGACTAACACCCCCTGGTCAACGTCAACTAACGCACCCTTTATGCCGGAACCACCTATGTCGATCCCAAGTAGACCTTTTTTCTCCACCGTAGCCATGGTGATGAAGAGTGTAGCAGAAACCTTAGGTTTGTTGGCTTAACAGTAATTAGCCAGGTAGACTGGCCATATGGAGACAGTCCAATGATGCACATCGATGTTCGGGGGGTCTTAATCCCGACTCTCGGTTTCGGAACTTGGCCGATGAGGGGCGAGCAGTGTAAAGAGGCAGTAGAACATGCCCTCGAAATTGGCTATCGTCACATCGACACAGCACAAGCTTACGAGAATGAGGCAGAGGTAGGATTGGCTATACGTAATTCGGGCCTTCCACGTAACGAAATCTTTTTGACCACTAAGGTACGTCCTACTAACTTTGCTCGGGCATGTGCCCGAGCTTCCGTGGAGGAAAGCCTAAGAAAGCTTAATACGGACACCATTGATCTAGTTCTACTTCACTGGCCAAATAATGAAGTTCCTCTTCAAGAAACCTTCGAAAGCCTCTCGCTTTTGGTGGATGAAGGTTCTGTTCGTCATTTAGGAGTCAGTAATTTTCCTACCAATCTTGTTGAAGATGCAAGAGAGGTTGTCGACATTTTCTGCAACCAGGTGGAGTATCACCCGTACCTTTCCCAATCCCAACTGCTAAAACAAGCTCGTAAATATGGTCATCTTTTAACGGCTTATAGCCCTATAGCGAAGGGGCGTGTTTTGACAGATCCATTATTGGTTGAAATTGGATCCAGGTACGATAAGAACCCTGTCCAAATTACACTTCGCTGGCTTGTTCAACAAGAACGAGTAGCGGCGGTACCCAAAGCAGGGAGTCCAGAACATAGGCTATCTAACATTAGTATTTTTGATTTTGAGTTATCCCCAACCGAAATGGATGCCATCCACAACCTTAGCAGGAAAGAACGTCTAGTCGATCCTACGGATGGACCTGAATGGGACGGTTGACCCGTGGATCTTCGGCGTACTGGTCTGACGGCATGGTTACTGATTAACATTGCTGTTGCACAAGAAGTATCAATCGACACAAACATAGCCCAACAGTACCGAGCGGGAGACGATGGTGCACTAACAATAAACCTCCATATGGGAAATCCAGAAACGCTACACAGAGAAGCGGTGTTATTTCTCAGTGTAATTAAACTCCAGAATTCTGGAGGTTACGTTCAAGCAACTCACCAAATTTTCGCAAACGCCGAAACAAAGCCCAACATTTTCCGGACAGTATTGACAAGCGAGGATCTCCAAACTGGTATCAAAGCGCAAGTAGATTTTCAACTTCGAAATAGGATAAAGCCAGGAAAATACGCCTTGGTCCTACAACTTTTCTCTGGAAGCAACACTAATCCTCATCGAGTTAATGTAAACGAACGCATTGCCATGCGAATATTCCACTTCAAAATCGTCAATCAATAACGGACGACGAAAGTGTTTCCTAAATTCAATCCGCTAGCTTACGTGTGAAGGACTCTGCAAACTAAGCAACAAAAATTAACAATCATCTTTAAGCAAAAAGTTATGCTGGTTTAAGTGCACTTTTCAGTAATTACACCCACGTACAACCGGCCGGAGTACCTTCTCGAGGAACTACGTAGCATACAAAGACAGCTAGGGGAGATCTGGGAAGTAGTGGTTGTGGACGATGGGGATGGTTCAGGTATCCAAGTAGTTCGTGATTTAAACGATTCACGAATTAAAGCCATACAAAACCCGGGTACAGGCCAAGTAGAAGCCCGCAATGCAGGAGTACGATTAGCCAATGGGGATCATATAGTCCTTCTGGATGACGATGACTTACTAGCTGTTCCTGATTACCTATCTCAAGTGAAAACCCTCCTTACGACTGAACCAGCCTTGGTACACAGCTTCGGGTGGATGATTGAAGAGGAGGGAGGTAACCGCCATCTGTGGGACCTAAAAGCCGATCCTTGTAGCCTAAGAAAGGACAACACGCTACTGGTTGCAGGTTTAACTTACCCCCGGGTATTTCATAAGGAACTAGGAGACTTTGATGCTACGGTCGGTGGTTATTTTGATTGGGATTGGCACCTTAGGGTAACCGCTGCAGGTTACCCTCTTAAAACGATCGAATCTCCCAGTGTCGTTTACCGAATCCACGCTGGTAGTGGTTCTTCCAAGGTTAAAGCTAAACGGCGCAAGCATTCTTTCGAGTTACTATGCAGAAAACATGGCCTCGAAACTAACATCAAGAACCACGCTGTGGTTTTTTCAGAGCTTCGTCAAAAGGACTCCTAAATTTCAGTTTGCTACATTTGGGAGAACTCAGTTGGAAAAACTAATTTGTTATTTATATTTCTAATAAGGAGCTCGTTCGAGTACTCTGGTCGATTGCTGAGCTCGTCCCAAACCGAGTCGTTCCTAAAAAGCTCCCAGGCGCAATCTAAAGAATTCATATCGCGAAAAGCAAGCATGTAAGTCAAACTAGGTAACTGCGCTCCGATCAAGGTTTCTGCAAAAAACACCGGATTCAGACCAACGCGATGAAAAATATCCAGTTCTCCCTGCTGAAACATTTCAATCTTTTTCTTTCCTGCATAAGCACTAGGGCTCTCGTAAACTCGCAGCTGAAATACCCGATCAGCAGCTTTAGTAGGTAGATTGTAGTTTGGCATTACATCGAAGCCTCGCAGCACAGAACTGGAAGCTTGACGAAAAATCGGTCTTGGCATTGGATCAGGTAACGAAAGGTCGGCCTTAGCTGTAAGCAAATCATCTCGAATCGCAATTAATTTCTCAATGCTTGAGTGAGGAACAAGCAAAATTAGTGACAACTCGGGTTCTTGAGTTGTGAATACTCCGACTTTATCTACCCCTAAAGTGTTCAGAGCAGGTATCGTCTTCTTTCTAAGCACAACCATGAAACGTTCTTGTTGAGATTTTGACTCAAAATCATAAGTACGCAGATCGAAATACAATTCGACTAATTGTATCGGTCATAGGGTTGTGGTGTCCAGTTGAATTTACATCGTTTTAAACCAGTCTTACCCGAATTGTAATCAGGTACGCATCAAAATCACAGGCACTTATATATCAATAACTAGCCATACAAGGTAATTCGTTACCTACCAATTTTCGCGTATCTCGCTAGAGCTAACATCCATGCAGAAAATGTTCTCCGGAAGAGCCTCAAATAACTGTTCGAAACCTGCAGGCACATTAATATCAGCCAGGGATAATACCTCGCCATCACAACGACGACTAGCAACCAGAAAACGTATTCCCTGCTTAGTTAGGTTGGATAGAGCAGAAAGCAGGGCTGCCTGGTCCTTGTTATAAAACCTTGGGTCTAACACGCGAGTTGCTGTGTCCGCACCGATAACAAAAACACTATTAGTAAAAAGCTCTGCCTTGCGAACAAAAAGAGATTCCCGAGTCAAAATGAGAAGGCCTTGGGAAGCAAATTGCCCCACCCGCCGCCAAACCTCAAAGGGACTAAGTGGCTCTTTCTCGGCATTCTCGAGTGGCAGCTCAAAACAAACTGGCAGATTGAGAAATTCTGTGGCGGCCTCAGCAAGACCAAGGTGACCCTGGTGAAGGGGATGGAACGAACCGGATAATATCCCAACACATTTCGGCGTCTCTCCTGTGATGAGAGAGCCATCTGTTGGTTGAATACCAATCCAAGATAATTCCCCAGATATGAAACGAGCAAAAATTTGGCTTGGAACAAAATCCTGTTGTAATTCCTCATTCTCTTGTAGATCAAGTTCGGGGTGGCATAGGACGCCTTTAGCATCCGCGACAGCCTTAAGGATTACAAGGCTAACGAGGTTTTCTTCAGCTTCCCGTTTACGGATTCCCTTACTGAGCGTGAGCTCGTACGTAGCTGTACCTAGAACACTGGCAACGGCAACTACACACCGGTGTTCACCGCGCTTACTACGATTAGTTGCAATAGTCGCAGTACAGCCGACACCGAAGATATGAGGCTCTTTCGGTTCGAGAGTTCGAGCCCTTAGAAGACCTTTCAAGGCCAACTCTCTAGCGACGTCTACCGAAGTAAAGTGCTCAGGTTTGAACTCTAACGCCTCAATCAGGGAGGCAGGTGTGTAGCGATCGGTCGCCTCAAGGATAGTATTAGAAGAGCCCCCAACGCTGTGCAGCCAAGCCAGGGCTTGTGAGCCAGCACCGGCAAAATTCATAACCATTCGTTGTGGTCTTGCATGAATTGATGTTATGAGTTCGAGAACCACGTTCCTATAATGACATCTGGCAGGTATTAACTGCATGTCGCTTTGCGATGAAACCCACTGTTTTCGCAAATTTTCTAAAGAATATTCTTCTTGACCACACTTTTAAGGATTAAGCGAAACTAGTTTCTTACCAACATGGGTCGCCATCTCTAATCTCAGTTAATTATTTCTCAGGCTCCCTGGTACGCCATGTCAAGGAGTTGAACGGTGTGGTAGGTCGGAATTGCGTAACCTTGACGTTTAAGATGAATGCCTAATTGTGTTAGGCAACCAATGTTCCCGGACGCAACGGCTTCTGCCCCTGTGGAAATTACCGACTCAGCTTTTCGGCGACCCAACTCGGCAGCATTATCTGGTTGTTCTAGATTATAAGTTCCTGCAGAGCCACAACAGATTTCAGGATTAGCTAGTTCGACTAAATCAAGGTTTCCAATCAGACCCAGAAGTTCCCGAGGGGGGATCGTAACCCCTTGGGCATGGGCGAGGTGACAGGCATCATGATAAGCAACCTTAAGTGGTTGAGGAAGATCCGGGGGCCGGATTGGACCAAGATCAGTAAGGAAGGCACTAATATCCATAGCCTTTTGGGATAGCGTTTTAGCGGCTTCCTCCTCAGGCTCACCAGCAAGCCAAAGTGGGTACTCATGGATACCAGAGCCGCAACCAGCAGCATTGGTGATGATAGCGTCCACATCGTTCGGTAGTACCTTCATGACACTCTTCGCGAAAGCCTTGGCCTGCTCACCAGCACCCGTGTGTGCAGAAAGCGCACCACAACATCCCTGATCATGAGGAAGTACAACCTCGACACCATTACGAGCTAGGACCCGAACAGTTGCCATATCGATTTCTGGATCGAGAACTTTTTGGGCACATGTACGCAAGAGCATCACACGGGCTCTACGGCTTCCTTGGGCTGGAACCAACTCAGGTAATGGGAGGGAAGAAGGTACACGGTTAGGAAGTAGGTCTAGTGCTCCTCGTAGAGCACGTGGGGCTAGGTTGCGGAATGGGCGGGCAAATTGACCTAATCTTGCCAACGGTCGAAACCGTCCAGGGTATGGGAGGGTAGAGAGTACTACTTTTCTAAGTAGGCGTTCAATCCAGGGACGTTCGCGAAGAGTTTCGGCCTGCATTCGGAAGGGAGTAAGCAGGTCACCATATTGCACACCAGAGGGACACGAGGTGACGCAGGATAAGCATCCTAAGCAAGGGTCAATGTAGGGCGTGATTTCATCAAGTTCGAGGGTGCCGTCTAACACCTCTTTCATTAAGAGTATGCGGCCACGGGGACTATTCATCTCTTCGCCTGTTAAAACATAGGTTGGGCACCCAGGAAGGCAAAACCCACAGTGAACGCATCTGTCGATTGCACCCGACATCGCCTCGCTTTGTGGGCCTGCATATTCCATCGTATCTCCTATCTTGATCGCCTAAAAGCCTTCTAAGGCATTACGCATATCTTCACCGTTTGTTTTCCACCAATTGTGGAGTATTGAAATATCGGTTCCTATCGAGAAGTGTCGGACGCCCATATCAAGGTAGGCACGAGCTTGGTCAGGACTACCGATTTCTGCGCGAGGAGGAACTCCCATCTTGATGGCCGTATCAAAAACATACTGCTTGGCCTTTATAACATCTGGGTGTTGCCCCTGACCGGGATACCCAATGCTCATGGAATAATCCGATCCGCCCCATTGGATCATGTCAACTCCATCGATTTCGAGGATCTCTTCGAGATCGTCAACAGCACCCTTTTTTTCTATCATTAGGACAACGACGATTTGGCGAAGAGCCTCAACGTATTCTTGTGATCCGCCGTACCCCATGTAAGCAAAACGCCTAGTACCAACCCCATACGTGCCGCCGTCCTCTGGAGTATCAGCCCTGGCGATAGAGACACATTCGCGTACCTCAGCAGCATCACGACAGTCAGCAAACAGGAGGCTCTGAAAACCGGAACCTATGGCCCGCTGAGCAATGAATCCTCGAGGTTCCTGGTCAACTTTGATCATCGTAGATAGGTTGAAGAGTTCTGCCGCACGGGCAAGGTTGTCTAGATCGTGCAGATCAAACGGACCGTACTCAGCAACGAATTCTACGTAGTCATAGAGACCGGTGTGACCAAGAGCTTCTATTACTGAAGGCCACGTACTGTGGATATGGGTACCGAGGGTCGGTCGGTCCTCTGTAAGTAATTGGCGAAAGGTGTTAGGTCTCATTAGCTACTCCTTCTCCCGCGATAGTAGGGCATTAGCTTTTCCCAGCTTCAAAATCATTTTCTGTGATGACGAACTTTTCTTTCGGATCTAGTACGGATGTCACACGACTCGCAAAAGCGCCACCTGGCACCCGACCCAGCAGGGGCCGTGACCAGCTCCCACGCAGAGTCACTGCTGAGAGAGCATCTGGAGCGAGGAGTCTCTCAAGGGCCTCCTCACCAAGAACTTTTGGCCAGGCAAAGTACGCAACATTACCAGCTACGCTATATCGACGAGGCACATTCACAGTAAGTTCTGAGACACGTTTTTCGATAGCACTGAGTTTAAAAGGGTTAGTGGGAATTTTCACTAGACCGTAGTCAGCTGGTACCCAAGAAAACTCACGAGCTTGTTGCCAAATATGCGAGTCAGATTCATCCTGAAATGATTTTCCTGATTTCCCTATATCCTCCTGCAAAACCATAAGACGTGCTGGTAAAGCCTCAGCAAATCCGCTTAAACGAAGCCAAAGAGTTGACGGGGGTTCTAGTTCCAGGCTGCTTAGTTCGTATGGACCTGAAGCTAGGGTATTCATAGTACCCACCGCTTCCTTAAAAGATCCCAACTCAAGCTTGACAGTAGCAGCTGCTTCAGGAGCAGGAAACACTTTAAAGGTTAGGTCGACAAGAATCCCAAGGCATCCCATAGCTCCGACCATTAATTTAGGAAAATCAAAACCAGCAGCGTTTTTAACAACCTTTCCACCACCCTGAATCAATTCACCATGACCGTCAACGAAGCTAACGCCAAGCAGGAAATCACGCACCCCGCCGAACCGGAGCCGACCCGGCCCAGAAAGGCCGGAGGCAACTGTGCCACCAAGTGTTGCACCTGCAGCGACCAGTGGCGGGTCAAACGGGAGGACCTGGCTCTTTTCTGCAAGTAAAGCCTCAACCGTTGCGACCGGGGTGCCGGAAAGAGCTGTTAACGTATACTCATCAGGATCGTATTCAATAACACCGGATAGATCTGTCATTGTTAGATTACCTGAGGTTGATAGTGCTGGTTTACTACCACCCCCCACCGGACGTACTCTTTCACTCTGACGAACATAGTTCTGAAGCGCTTCGAGTTTTTTATTACGATCGGTAGTTTCAAAAGTCATCTGGTCATCACTATAGTCAACCGCGAGAGATGACGCCCTGCTGTTCTAAGGGGTGATGGTTAGTGGGAGGCCTCTGTTTTCCTGACGCTATTGCAAGCATTTTCCCACGGTTGGCGATTTCTGTCGGATCTATTGATCTACGCAGATTAGTCATTAGGTTCATCTCGATAGGACCGAATTGTTTAGACAAGTAAGCAAGTTTTTCCATTCCCACGCCGTGCTCACCTGTAATTGAGCCCCCAAGATCGACACAAAGAGTAAGTATCTCACCAGCCAACTCCTCAGCCCTTTCAAGCTCACCCTCCCGACTACTGTCAAAGAGAATTAGTGGGTGAAGGTTACCGTCACCAGCATGAAAGACATTAGCTACGCGTAACTCGTATTTCTTAGAAAGCCGCCTAATCTCTCCTAGTGCCTCACCGAGGCTACCGCGTCTCACCACACCGTCTCCGACAATGTAGTCAGGGCTGAGGCGACCAACCGCAGAAAATGCACCCTTTCGTCCCTTCCATATACGCTGTCGCTCTGCCTCGTTCTGCGCTACGCGCACCTCAGATGGACCTGATGCATCAATCACGGCCATCAACTTCGGAAATTCCACTTCCACCTCAGCTTTAGGCCCCTCTAACTCAACAATAAGAAGACCCTGAGCATCAGATGGGTAACCAGCTTGGACTGCAGCTTCAGCTGCGTCCATGGCAAGCCGGTCCATGATTTCCATAGCACCCGGCAACAATCCGGAAGCAACCACGCTTGCAACAGCTTCGCCAGCTACAGTGAGATCTTGGTACGCTGCGAGAATAGTACGGTAATTATCCACCTGGGGCAAAAGTCGAAGAGTGACCTCAAGAGCAATTCCAAAAAGACCCTCCGAACCAACGAAAAGACCTGCGTAATCTGGACCGGCATTCTCAAGGCTTTCACCACCTAACTCCACAATTTCCCCGTCTGGTAGGACAGCTTTAATAGCAAGCACGTGGTTAGCGGTCATTCCGTACTTCAGACAATGGGCGCCACCAGAGTTGAAAGCAACGTTTCCGCCTATCGTGCAAACTGGTCCAGATGAGGGATCAGGAGCGTAGTAAAGGCCATGTGGCGCAGCCGCAACCGAAACCTGTCGGTTAATCACTCCTGGTTCCACTACCGCAAGTCTAGATTCCGGATCAAGATTAAGTATTTTATTAAGCTTATTAAGGGCAATTACCAAACCCCCCTCTATGGGCAAGGACCCACCAGAGAGGCTTGTGCCGGAGCCACGAGCCACAAAAGGTACTCCATGTAAGTGGCAAGCCTTGACCGCCTCAACCACTTCATGCTGCGATTCGGGGATAACCACTGCACCAGGTCTAGACTTGAAGACCGTAAGGCCATCAGACTCATAAGTAGCTAGTTGGGCCGAATGACAAAGTAATCGTTCGGGTGGAAAAGTCAACTGCAGAGATTCGATCAGTTTTTCGATTTCCATTTTTATCGAAGATTCCCCCCAATAATCTGCTTTAGAGATTATCTTTTTTTCGGGTAGCGTTAGGTATTCAGGTGGAAAAAGGAACGGTGCGAACTACAAGCTGCACAGTAATATCCCAAGGATCCCGTAGGAAAACTAGTCGATTCCCAGCAATCACCTGTATGTCTCCTTCTTGACGAGCTCCCGCTTCCACGAGTCGAGTGATTTCTCCTTCGAGATCGTCAACTGTAAACGCTAAATGAAAAGTAAACGGATTTATGGCTCCGTAATCAGGTACCTCAGCAATAGGGTTGCTGTAAAGTTCAATCATCGACCCTTGCCCATCACTTAAGAAGTGGATGTAAGGTTCAGTGTCATTAGCCAAAACTATTTTCATTCCCAAGTGCTCTTGGTACCATACACAGGCCTCTTTTGGGTTAGAAACATTTAGGGCGATATGCTCGAGTTTCATTTATTCCTCCTGGGTAAGTGATTCATTCCTTTAGAGAATATCCTTACTAGAATTGAGTATCAAACCTCATGGAACGCCAATGCTGCTAACTCAACAATCTTTTCAATATCTGAGTCTTCATGGGCATGAGATAAAAAAGCTGCTTCATAGGGACTGGGTGGCCAGTAAACACCAAGTGCCAAAAGGGCATGGAACCAGCGACCGAAGGCGTTTTGATCCCCACTCTGAGCACCAGCCATGTTATTGACGGGTCCTTCGGTGAAGAAAACGGTCAACATGGAACCGACACGGTTAATTGTGACTTTCTTACCTGCACTTTTAGCTCCATCGAGTAGGCCAGCCTCGAGGTCAGCACCTCGACCGTCTAGCGTCTCGTAAAGTTCAGGTAAGGACGCAACAGCATCTAAAGTGGCAATTCCCGCAGCCATAGCCAACGGATTTCCAGAAAGGGTGCCCGCCTGGTAAACCCTGCCAACTGGCGAGATGTTGTCCATTAAATTAGCTGAACCCCCATAGGCTCCTACTGGAAGACCGCCACCTAGGATCTTTCCCCAACAAACCAAGTCAGCATCTATGCAATAGCGTTCGATCGCTCCACCAGGAGCTATTCTGAAACCTGTCATGACTTCATCTACGACCAGTAAGCTGCCGTGGGCAAGTGTAATTGCACGCAACCCGTCTAGGAATCCCGAGTTTGGTGGCACAACACCCATGTTCCCAGCGACAGGCTCAACAATGACCGCAGCAATTCTATCCGGCCAACGTTCAAATAAGTTTCGGACTGAATCAAGATCATTGTATGTTGCAACAAGGGTGGTACCAGCAACCGCAGCTGGTACGCCATCACTTGACGGGACTCCCGTGGTGAGAGCACCTGAACCTGCAGCGACCAATAAGGAATCGGCATGTCCGTGGTAGTTTCCCTCAAATTTTATTGTTAGGTCACGCCCAGTGTGCCCTCTGGCTAACCGTAGAGCACTCATTGTTGCCTCAGTGCCTGAGTTGACAAAGCGAATCCGCTCGCAATTAGGGTAATTTCGTAGGACTCGTTCTGCGAGTTCAAGTTCAAGTTCTGTTGGGGCCCCAAAGCTTGTACCGTTAGCGAGAACCCTTTTGATTGCTTCGAGAACTGCAGGGTGAGCGTGTCCCAGAATCATTGGACCCAATGACCCGACAACGTCAATAAATTTATTACCATCCGCGTCCCAAAGGTAGGATCCTTTTGCCCGATCAATAAAACGGGGAGTTCCCCCGACACTCCCGAAAGCTCTGACAGGAGAATTCACGCCGCCAGGTATGAGTCTTAACGCGCGCTCAAATAGGGTGATGGATTGGGAATTTGTCTTGGTTGTCAATTTGGAAAATCCTCTCTGCCAATATTTTTTCGATCAATTAGTGGTTTTCAGTAAATGCTTTTTGTTTTGCAACTATTTGGGGTGATTGGATTTAGGATTTTTCTACATTGTGCGTTTTTACAGCCGGGGCAACGAAGCTTGTACTGCTTAGTGCAGGCGTCGTGCGATTCTAGGTGTTCTAGAACTATCTCAGCTAGTGCGTCTTGGAAAATTGGAAGGCCATTGAGTGCAGGCGCTCGGTAGAAGTTGATAATCCCTGATTCATGAGCTAATCCGCCATATTCTATATCAAGCTCGTGGAGGGTTTCGATGTGATCTGAGGTGAAAGCGATCCCAACCACTAATACGTGCTTTTTATTCTTGGTACCCAATGCTCTTATAACGTGCTCGGTTGAGGGCCCAAGCCATGGTACGGGTCCAACATCGGATTGATAAGCCAGAAGATACTCGTGGGAGAATTCAAGTACCTTCATTACTTCATGGACGGTCGCTCCTACTTCCTGTGGGTAGGCGTCACCTCGATTAATCACACTCATAGGTAAAGAGTGGGCACTGAAAACAATTACTACATCATCCCTAGCCTCAACTGGAAATAGATTAAGTCCCTCGACTACTGTCTCTTTCATGGCCTCCACGAAACGGCGGTGGGCAGGCCAACGATCAATCACGCTCCATGTAAACTTATTCTGTAAGTCGAGACGCGATACCTCCCGCCAGAGCTCGTTCAGGGATGAGCCAGTAGTCGAACAGGAAAACTGCGGATACTGTGAAAAAGCTATAGCGCGCTCTACGCCTTTGTGCGCCATAGCTTTGAGAGCTGTCTCTGATAGCGGCTCGGCGTAGCGGAATGCTGTGTAGAAATAATGAGGCGCGGTACTTGGGGATAAGCTATCCAGCCGCTGACACATACCGCGACCCTGTTCCTCGGTCCATTTAAGGATCGGAGAACCTCCCCCAATTTCACTATAGTTTCTCCGTACCTTTTGTAATCTCTTGCGGGCAAGAAACGGGCCCAAAAAGTTCTGTACAGGTAAATTGATAAGTTCTTTGTCTTTAAACAAGCGATGGAGGAACGGTTCTACTTCAGGTAGATCTCGGGGTCCACCCATATTGAGAAGAACAATGCCAGTGGGCCCATCACTCATTCGCCTCTCCTATAGTTTGCATTCGTATCGCTTATCCAATCACGCGGCTGAAAAAACCTGAGGGTTTCGACCTCTGGACTACCTGGATTAGGAATAAGGTCAAAACGCCATGCAGCTAATGGTGGCATCGACATGAGAATCGCTTCGATATTACCCCGGGTCTGAAGACCAAAAAGGGTTCCTCGGTCATAAACAAGATTAAACTCCGCGTAACGTCCACGTCGGTAAAGTTGCCATTCCCGCTCCCGTTCACTATATAGAGCCTTCTTATGCTTCTCGACTAACGGAAGGTAAGCTTCATAGAGCGTTTCTATGCCATCTGCGGTAAATGCGTATTCCTCTTCAAAATTACCCTCGTCTGGGGCGCTAAGGGTGTCGTAGAATATGCCTCCTACGCCCCGCATTTCGTTACGGTGAGGAATAATGAAGTAAGCATCACAGGTAGTTTTGAACTTAGAGTAATCAGCTACTTGGTGACGGTCACACAACTCAAAAAGCTTGCTGTGAAAGTAGTGTACATCCTCTTCGAACGGATAGCTGGGCGTCAAATCTGCTCCTCCGCCAAACCACCAGGCTACTGGTTTGTTCCCTAGTTGGTGAACAACCTCAAAATATCTAAAGTTGGCGTGAAAGGCTGGAACAAAGGGGTTTCTTGGGTGAATCACCACACTTAGGCCAGTAGCACAAAACGGAAGGTCGCTTACGATAGGGTGTCGCTTTGCCAAGCTAGGAGGGGCCTTTCCCCCATGCACGACTGAAACATTAACACCGGCACGCTCGAAAATAGAACCGTTCTCAAGGAGGTAACTTCTACCACCTCCTCCTCCAGGACGATCCCAAGTGTGCTCGTTAAATTGTTGATCTTGGTCAATTTCCTCAAGAATTTGAACTAGTCCCGCTTGAGCTGTCTGCATAAGTTCAACAACCCGTCCTCCAACACCGTTGTTAGGAAAACTCAGCATTAGATTGCTTGTTCCGCCCCGTGCCTTTTAAAAGCACGAACTGTATCTATTAAGATGTGCAACTTGTCGGGGTTAGTCTGCCGAAGAATGCCGTGTCCAAGATTAAATATGTGGGGACCACCGAGCCCAGCTTGGAGTACCTTTTGAGCAACTCGGATTAGGCGATTACGAGGTCCTAGCAGTTCAGCTGGATCAAGATTACCTTGCAAAACCTTATTGCGGAGTTGCGGACGAACATGGTCTAGTGGATGACGCCAATCAACCCCTACAACTTCACAGGATAGAGAATTAATCTCATTGTAAAGATGGCCGCCGTTAACGGTGAAATAGGTACGAGGAATGTTAAGACTTGCGAGTGATTCTAAGACCTGCTGATTGTACGGTGCGGCAAATTGTGCATAGGTTTTCGCATCGAGCAACCCAGCCCAAGAATCAAATAACTGAACGGCTTGGGCACCAGCTCGCACCTGCATCTGTAGGTATCGTGAAGTAACTAGAGAAAGTTTTTTCAGAAGTGTGTGCACTATTTCAGGAGCACTGCGCAATAAACCTCGAAATTCCGCAAAATCTTTACTACCACTACCCTGAATCAAATACGCAGCAAGTGTCAGAGGCGCTCCGGCAAACCCGATTAATGGGACTTGGGATACATCTCGGATACAAGAAATGGTATCGGCTACGAATGGCGCAATCTCGTCAGAGTGCGGGATGCGTAGAGACTCCACAGTTGCTGCTGAACGTATTGGACTTTCAATGACAGGACCAGGCACAAAATCTATTTCAATGCCCATTGCTGGTAAAGGGGTCATGATGTCGCTGAAAAGAATAGCAGCATCCAACTGAAATCGCTCTACCGGGTGCATAGTAACTTTTACTGCTAGGTCGGGTGTGCGCACTAGTTCCCAAAAGGAATATCGTTCCTTGAGAGCTCGGTATTCCGGTAGATAGCGTCCTGCCTGGCGCATTATCCAGACCGGAGCACGTTCAGTATCTCGACCTCGAGCAGCATCTAAAAATAGGCTCATTACAAAAAGATAGTCCAAATAATAAGATTCGTTTCGTTTGTCAAGAAGCATTCTCCTCTTTTGTTCTTTGGGGTGTAAATCGATAACCTACACCCCAGACGGTATGGAAGTATATTGGTTTAGAAGGATCAGGCTCAAATAGTCGTCGGAGTCTCATTACGAAGTTATCAACCGTGCGGCTTGCAGGGAACGCATCATTTCCCCAGACCCCATCAAGAATGTCATCGCGACTTACGACCTCGCCAACTCGTGAAGCAAGAAGTCGAAAGATTCCAAGTTCACGCTCACCGAGTAAGGCCTCACCCCCTCCAGCTAGATGTGCTGTCCAACTTCGGTAATCAACTCGATGGCCGCCGAAGTTAAAACCCATTTCTGGCAAGGCTACGTTGTTACTCTGCTGCCTCCGGAGGAGGGATTTTATGCGTAAGAGCAGTTCTTCCAAATGAAACGGTTTAGCTAAGTAATCATCCCCACCAGCAACTAATCCTTCTACTCGGTCTTTAGCCTGACTACGAGCGCTTAGGAATAGGACAGGTGTCTGATCTCCTTGAGCACGAAGTCGACGACAAAGATCCACCCCGTTGATGCCCGGTAACATTACGTCTAGAACAACTAAATCAGGGGGAGAATCACTCCAGGAACGGTATGCGATTTCACCATCCGTTGCCGTCGTAACACTGTAACCCTCGTGCCGGAGGTTATCACTCAACACCGCAGCTAGGGTATTCTCATCCTCAACAACAAGCACAGTATAGGTTGTCATATAGCCTCCTCGACTGTGGAAACATTCTCGTCAGAACGACCAATCGACAAGCGCCGGGGTAGAACAACTGTGAATCGAGCCCCACGCCCTACTGGGTTGGGTACGGCCCGCACCCAACCGTTCATTGCCTCTGTAATTGAGCGGACCAGATAAAGGCCCAGACCAACACCCGGAGTTGAACGGGTCATCTCCTCACCAGCTCGATAGAAACGTTCAAACAAACGTGACGCCCCACTTTCTTCAAACCCAATACCTTGGTCATCAACGTGCAGATAGATTACGTTCTTCGTGCTCTCTAAAGAAACCAAAACTTGCTTCTCTTGGCCGGGACTATATTTGACTGCGTTATCAAGTAGGTTATTTATCACTACACCAAAGGCAGCTTGGTCTATAGAAACTGGGAGGGCTTCAGCACTAGCTAGGAACGTTAGGTTAGCGCCTCTCGCCTCAATTCCTCTGCGAGCTTCATTAATTAGAGCTTCGAGAACCTGATTAAGATCTGCTGCTTCAAGAATAGGTGGTTCTTTTGCCTGCTCCAGTCGGGCACTGGCAAGGACTTGTTCGCTAGTACGATCAAGCCGGTCTAATTCTTCTTCCATATTCCCTAAATACTCATCTAGCTTCTTGACAGATAGATCCCGTAGACGCGCAGTTTGCACCAATAACCGCAAGGAGGAGAGGGGAGTTTTAAACTCATGGGTTATAGCGGAAAGGAAATTATGTTGGCGCTGTTTAAGCTCACGTTCAGCCCACATGCTCCTGGCAATAAAAAAAAGTAAAGATAAAACTACGAGAGCAAATACTGGTCCTTCAAACGAAAACATTCGGATGTATCCCCTCTGTGCGTTCTGAAATGACTTAAGGGACACTTCATTGATCTTAAAGCGGTAATCAGACTCATTAAAACGGAGATGGGGATACTGTTCCAACAAATGTAGTTTTAGGTTTAGATCGTCGCTCGAGGCTAACAGCAGGGATGTGATTTCTGCATCTCGTTGCCAGGATGTGAATTGATCACGACTTACTTTATCTATGTACCGACTCTGAAATATTCCCCACCAAGCAACCTGCACCAATAGAAAAATTGCAATCACTATAAAAGCAATCGTGATGTAAGTCCTAGAAGCACCTGACCGTGTACGAAACAGTAGTGTCGACTTCCGCTTCAAAACAACCAACCTTTTTCAAGGACCTCTAGCGCGTAATAGCTGACAATCAGATCAGCACCTGCACGACGTATAGACAAGAGTGATTCACGAACTGCAGCAGCCTCATCGAGAACACCAGAAGCAGCTGCGCCCTTCAACATAGTGTATTCACCAGAGACCTGATATGCCGCTAAAGGTAAGTCTGTAACACCTCTTATTCTAGTTAAAACATCTAGGTAAGGTAGGGCGGGCTTCACCATTAGTACTTCTGCTCCCTCAGCCTCATCCAGAGCAGCTTCAATCAGTCCCTCACGTACATTTCGTGGATCCATTTGGTAGCTCTTTCGGTCCTCTGGTATTTTTTGGCTGAAACGTTTGATTTCTGTAACTGGAGATGAACCGGCTGCCTCCCGGAATGGACCATAAAACGCCGAAGCGTACTTTACGGCGTAAGAAAATATTCCTACATCATCAAAACCACTCTTATCTAGAGTATGGCGAATCGTCGCAACCCGACCATCCATCATGTCTGATGTGGCTACGAAATCAGCACCCGCCTCGGCATGAATAAGTGCCGTACTGGCAAGTGGTTTGAGGCTAGCATCGTTATCAATACGAATCCCCCTGGGAGTCTCGGTTAAAAGACCACAATGCCCGTGATTCGTATATGCACAAAGACACACATCCGTAATGAGAACAATATTGGTCCCAAAATGCTTTCGGATTTCTCTAAGAGCCGTAGGGACCGGGCCATGTGGGTCATAGGCCGCAAGACCATCAGCCGACTTAAGGTCTGAACTAACAACACCAAAAAGAAGCACCGCCCGAATACCGAGTTCAAGTGCATTCTCCAGGCGCGGTAGTAATTGATCAACGCTTAGTCGATTTACGTTAGGCAAACTAGAAACTGGTTGAATCTGATCTCGGCCGGACACTACGAAAACGGGTAGTACTAGCTGATGTGGATTTAGAGATGTCTCCGCAGCTAGTTCCCTTAACGCAGCTGTGCGTCGAAAACGACGCGGCCTTCGCCGCAATTCATCCTGGTAAACAACTTCAGTAGTCATTCTGTTCTCCGTGATTGGTGAACCGCTTGTACAATCGCAGTCCGAGACGGAGCCCTAGCCTCAATAGGTACAAACCCTCGATCCCGGACTGCTCGGCTTGTACTTCTCCCAATTGTTATTAGAGTCGAGTCCCCAGCTACTCTAGTTGGCAAAGCTTTCACAGCAGAGGCGCTGGCGAGAATAACAGCATCAACCTCGATGTCTTTAGGCCATCCTAGGGTAAGAGTCTCGTATACCTCCAAAGTAACCACTTGATGTCCAGCAATCTCAAGTCTGCGACGAAGCCAAGGGGGGGAGAGAGTTCCAAGGGGTAATCCAACTGGGCCTTTAAAGTTCGATATTGAAGTGTGCTGAAGAAAGAGGGTGGCTAAACCTTCAGCATTAGGAGGAGCACCAACAATTTCTGCCCTCCCTCCCGCTCGCTCAATCTCTCTTGCAGTAGCGGGACCGACAGCCCCTAGGCTAGGTCCTGAAAACGACAGTTCCAGAGCACTCCAAGCCTCCACTGCGGAGCGGCTAGAGAATAACAGCCATGGAAATATTGAGAAGGCATGACCTTGTCGACGAACGTCATCACATAATCTAGGTTGGATCTCTAAAAGTGGTACCCGGACCACCGTTAATCCTAGAGAAGTTAATTCTTCTCCTAAACCCTCTAGCCTTCCTTGTGCCTGGGTAAGCGCCACCCGCACTTTATTTTACCTCCCCTGTTGAATGTGGCGTTGGTCGACCAAGTGCGTCATAGGCTAGCATTGCAGCACCCTCCGAATTGGGATGTTCTACCACCACACTATTTCCCTCATACCAAGCACAAAGCGTAATAAGGCCCTGATTAAAGGTGGCATGTGCTCCAAGTGCAACTTGACAACCCCCTTGCAACATCGCCAGTAGGCCCCGTTCAGCAGCTACTGCTCGATAACCACTTGGGTCATGCAATTCAGTCAAAAGGCTTGCCATGTAGTAATCATTACGACGTATCTCTAAAGCCAGGGCTCCTTGAGCAGGTGCTGGAACAAATATCCGTGGATCAAGTAATTCCAACTTCAGATCAACTGGTTCATATCTTAGTCTCTCTAGAGCAGCTGCAGCTACCACAATGGCATCCAAATCTCCGTTCCGGAGCTTGTCGATACGTGTGGGAACATTACCTCGGATTTCTGATAACTCAAGGTCCTCTCTTAAGCTAAGTAACTGTGCTTTTCGTCGCGCAGAACTGGTTCCTACGCGAGCCGAGAGTTTTAGGGGGAGGCTATTGCCTTCAGCTTTGAATTGTTCAGGGCGAACGAGAAGGGCATCGCGAGGATCTGCTCGAAGAGGGACCGCAGCCACCTCCAAGTCCAATACTTGGGCTGATGGCAAATCTTTATATGAGTGTACTGCGAGATCTGCTTCACCATGTAAAAGAGCCTCCTGAACAGCCTTTACGAAAAACCCCTGACCGTCCATTTCCGGAAATGGACGGTCGTCTATATCTCCTTGAGTATTAACCGGAATTATTTCAATGGAGCAATCTTGGCGCTCAATCGCATCTTGGATCTCTTCTACCTGCCGAATCGCTAGGGCACTTGTCCGACTCGCGATTCGGATATGGCCGCGTTCGCTGGTCATTATTCTGTTAGGCCACTCTCAGCAAGAAAAATTTGTGCCGCCTCTGGACCATACTCTCGGGCCAGCGCCCGAAGACCCCTAATAGGAGCATAAGAGACTCTACGGGCAAGTCGGTGGTACTCCTCCTGGGATAATGTCACCTCTGGATCTAGCTCTAAGATAGTAGCTTCGATAGTTTCCCCAATCCAATCTTGTAAGCGCAGTATGGAAGGAGCTGCTTCTCTCTCACTCCACATCGCCATGGCCTCAGCTACATGTTCCATCACAAGGCCTTCTGCCAGAGCAAGCTGTTCTTTTAATTCCTCACGCCGCAGAATCCCAGCATCTCGAAGAGTATCAACATCGAGCACCTTAATTCCCTGAGTGCTGGTAGCCCCTTCCTGCACATTTCGTGGCAAACCCAGATCAACTATCAACTTGAGGTTAGGAAGACAGACTAGTGAACCTTGTGTTACTAGGTCGCTGACCTTGGTAGCACACACCAGAACATTAATGTCCGAACACTCTGCCGGAAAATCTGTCAAGCTTCGGACTTTCACGTTAAGTGAATTTGCAACTTGAGCAGCGCGTTCAACGGTACGGTTAAATAAAGTTAGGTGGATCCCATCCATACGAGCCAGGATTTTAGTAGCAATTGAACCCATCTCCCCTGCTCCTAAAATGGCAGCGGCCGACCCGGGAGTTAAGTACCTCTCTATCTCAGGACGCGCCAAACTAAAGAGGGAAGTATCCACCGGTGCTAGGACTACATCTTTACGAACCTGTTTAGCCACACGAAGCGCTGTTTCAACGGCGAATGCTAAAGTACCGTTCATAACTCCTCTACCCTTAGCTTCTCTGTAAGACTCACGAACCTGCCCCATGATTTGATCCTCACCAGGGTTGAGGGAATCTATCGAAGTGGCTACTAGAGCTAGGTGCTCAATGGCGGCTTCTCCTAGAAATGCATAGGGTCGTTTATGACCAGAGACAGTTAGAAGTCTACGTGCGGAGTCCAAATCCATTCCTTCAGGAAGAATCATGATGACTTCCCATCGGTTACAGGTTGCAATAATGACGAAAGAATCAAAACCAAGTTGGCCGAGAATTTGAGTATCAAAATTCTCTTGCCACGCCTCCAAGGCCACAGCACCACCCCTGCGGTGCGAAACCCCTATTAGCGCAAGCCTATTCACGATCAACTATCGTAGGGCTCCCTAAGCGAAAAATGTGTCACGAAAGTGTCATCAAGCTAGTCAGTAAATATGATCAGCGCTGAAACTCTGATTTAAAGATCAAATTAGTACCTATAAACATACTCGTAATCGGGAGTAAAAAACACGTGGTTACCTCATATATTTATAACCCTATAGCCTCGTGCACCAAGTAGAGTTGATGAGGCCATTATCAAGTGATATAGCTAGGCTTGGGAAAGATGGAGTTACTCCAAAAAATCCTTTTCGGCAATAAACTCTTCTAAAAAACCTTCACCATTTCAGGATTGTAGAAATATTCATTCCACTAACTTACGAGTCGCTTCAGGCTGCACAAGACAGCACATTCCTCATATATTGGTGTTCGATGCCCTCAGTATCTATTATCGGTGGCGGTATAACTGGCCTAGCTATAGGCGCTTTTTTGAAACGTCTTGCACCGAACATCTCTATTAACCTCTTCGAAAGGTCTCGACAAGTTGGTGGAAGAACTAGATCAACCACAGAAAAAGGTTTCACGTTCGACTGGGGTCCTAATGGTTTTTTATCTACAGATACAACTAAACCATCTCCCATCCTAGATTTGGTGAAAGCAGTTGGCCTTTCCGAAGATCTTGTACAAGCTACTCCTGGATCCCAACGCCGATACCTTTTTTACGATGGGGGACTAAGACCCATCCCAACTTCACTATCAACTTTTCTTGGTTCCGAATTACTCACTACTTCAGGGAAATTCCGTGCTTTGCTCGAGCCGGTCTTTGCCTCACGTTTCAAAGGGGAAGAAACAGTATACGAATTCCTCCAGCGGCATTTTGGTACTGGGTTCGCCAATACCTTCGCGGACCCACTGGTAATAGGTCATACCGCAGGTAGCGCCCTAAAACTAAGCCTCGACGCGTTATTTCCTCATATTCGCCAGTTAGAATCCAACCACCTTAGTCTAATCCGTGGTTTTAACTCACAAAAACGACACCCAGATAGAAGAGCCACCCTTACTAGTTTTCTAGAGGGGGGAATCCAGAAGCTCATAGATGGCCTCAATGCAGATTTGAGGAAAGAAATAACCACAGACGCAGAGCTTATAGCTTTGGAAAAGAGTTCATCTAATCGGATCCGGCTAAGGTTTAAGGAGGGCACTGAGTTCATCACTGATAAAGTTGTTCTTGCCACACCAGCCTTCGTCTCCGGGAAATTACTCAAGACACACTTACCAGATGCCGCACAATTACTAGGATCAATTCCTTACGCTGGCGTCCGGGTCTTTGCGCTTGGGTATGACCGTATAGAAGTACCTCGACCTATGGATGGATTTGGTTTTCTGGTACCCCGGAACCAGGGGGTTAGCGCCCTAGGTGTTCTCTGGAGTTCTTCTATCTTCCCTAATCGAGTAAGCAAAGGAAAGGTGTTGTTGAACGTATTTACAGGCGGGACACATGACCCCAATATTCTTTCTCTCTCGACAGAAGAAGCCCTTAAACTAGTACAGCGTGATCTGGAAATCACAATGGGCATCACTGCTTCCCCCCAATACACTGGAGATATTAATTGGCCACAAGGAATTCCCCAATACTTATGTGGACATCAGCAACTAGTTAAACAGATCGAGATAGCCTTAACAGACTTTCCTGGCATCACCCTGGCCGGTGACGCCTATCATGGAATAGGACTTAACTCTTGTATACAGGACGCACACAGGGTAGCTACTACTTTAGCCTCCGAATTAACACATGATTTTTAAATATTAATGGTGGCCGACTATCCGGATTAAGGTGCCAAGAACTTTGATTTCCAGGGCACTTTTACCCTTGATGCTAACCAGCGTAAGCAATCTTCACCACAATGCCGCTTAAAATGCTACAATGCCGAGCTGCCGCAGTTAGCGTAAAAAACGCGAGTGGCCTGAGATTCTAAGCCGAGCGAGAGTAGATGCCGGGTAAGTTACTCGGCCTAAGCCAAATTTCGGAACTATTTAGGCTCAGTAGGATGTGGAGGAGGTGAACGATGCAAGAAAATGCTCAGTACGATTTGAACGTAATTCTTGACCCAAATCTTAGTGAAAGCCAGTTACAAACGGAAAAAGACGCTATCACGACCCAGATTGAACGTTCCGAGGGTGAACTGATTAAAGTTGATGAATGGGGAAAGCGACGGTTAGCCTACCCTATTCGAAAAATTGATGACGGCTACTATTTGATTTATTGCCTTAGGTTACCTAGTGAAACACCAAAAATCATCGAAACCGCCTTGCGCCAACGTGACAACGTTATGCGAGTTTTGGTAGTCAAGGATCGACCGGAGTGGAAGACCCTAAAAGTCACCACTACCGAGCCAGTAGGTGACCCTAACTAAGAATTTCACAACCGCTCACCACTCTTCCTATGAGGAGATGATTTTATGGCACGAGGACTCAATAATGTCTACCTAGCTGGCACGCTTACACAAGCCCCAGAACTACGGTATACCCCTGCAGGACTAGCAATTCTGGAGTTGAACTTAGGTGGGAATGATAATGTTATTGGTGATGATGGTCAGTTGCGAGAACTTGCCTGGTACCACAGGGTAACAGTCTTTGGGAATGCCGCTGAAGCATTGGTTAATCAGGTTGAAGCAGGAACACCTGTTTTTGCTGAAGGTAGGTTAGACTATCGCAGTTGGGAAAACTCTGAAGGCCAACGACGTACTGCTTTGGACGTAAAAGCATTACGAGTTGATGTGCTCAATTTTGGTGCGCGACGTGGTGACACGACAGTTACAGACACACGTGGACAGCACCGCTTACGCGATGCTCTAAACGAGGTTGTAATCGTAGGTAATCTCACTCGTGATGCCGAACTTAGGTACACACCATCGGGTAATGGAGTAACTCGGTTCAGCGTGGCTGTCAATGAGCGCTATAGGGATCGCAGTGGCAATGATCAGGAACGGACTCACTTCATTGATGTGAATGTGTGGCGTGACCTGGCCGAGGCATGCGGTGAACTGGCGAAAGGAGATCCCGTATTTGTAAAAGGTCGTCTTGTAAACGACTCGTGGACTGATAAGGAAGGTAACCGCCGATACTCAACGCGCATCGAAGGGTCGCGCGTTGAGTACCTGGCCCGCGGTCCCGGCGCTGGTGGAGCCGGTACCCGCCCTGAACCTGAAAACCAGGGCGTTCAGGCGAGTCAGCTAGATATTGATGAAGAGTTCCCACCGGAAGAGGATTTACCATTTTAGATGCCAAAAGAACGGGATAATAACGATCGAGATCGTAGGACGCGTAGAGGTGCAGGAGGCCGACGAGGCCGACGCCCAAAGGTATGTCAATTCTGTTCGGGAGATCTTGAGATAACTAACTACCACGACCAAAGAATGTTGCGAAGGTTTATCTCAGACACTGCTAAGATTCTACCGAGGCGGCGAACAGGTGTGTGCGCAAAACACCAAAGACGTCTAGCAACAACAATTAAGCGAGCTCGTATGCTAGCCATCATTCCAATCACTCAAAAATTGGTTCGCAAATGAACATAATACTCCTTGAACCAGTCGATTCACTTGGCGAAGCGGGGGAGATGGTAACAGTCCGGGACGGCCATGCTCGGAACTGGCTGATACCACAAGGTCTCGCCTTACCAGCAACAGCTGCTAACGAGGCTGAGCTTAATACCCGCTTAGCCCAACGAGCTAAGCAACTGTCAGAGCGTAAATCTGATGCTGAACGCCTCAAAGAACTGCTTGGAGAGGCGAAATTAGAGATAAAAGTACGAGCAGGTGAGGAACGTATTTACGGCTCAGTTGGTAACCGCGATATTGCCGATGCCGTGCAAGCATTTTTTGATGTAGAAGTGGATAGGCGGAAAATAGTTCTCCAGGAGCCAATCAAGGTTTTAGGGGAGTATTTGGTAGCTTACCGGCCACATCCCGAAGTAACAATCAACCTTAATGTTCTAGTTAGTGCTGAGGAAGAATAAGAAGAAACCGTTCAACTAAAAATGACGCTAGTAAAAAGTACGGGCAGCAAACTCTTCCCTTCTAGGGTAGGGGTTGCCGCCCAACCCATGGAATAACCTTTTTATCGTCATTGCCAGCTATCCGCCGTAGTTCTGCTTTGGTTATTTATGAATATCAGGTCAACTTTTAATCTGGGATTGACTCTACTCTAATCAAGTTTGTCTTTCCTGTCATCCCGAAAGGTACCCCAGCTGTGATTACGAAACGCCCACCAGGTTCAGCAAAACCAGTATCGTCTATAGCCCTAAGTGCTTTCTCTATCATTTCATCGGTGGTGTGAAACTCGTTGCTCAAGAAAGGTAATAGCCCCCAAGAAACACTCATTTGTCTAAAGGCTATAACACTTGGGGTGACAGCCAAAACTGGTGCTGTAGGTCTGTAGCGGGAGACCTGAAGAGCTGTTGTTCCTGAGGCGGTGAAAGTCACTATTAGGTCTGCCTTAAGGTTATAGGCCATTTCTACAGCACCGAGCGAAACAGCATCTGCTATGGTTTCTTTCGGTTCGGGGTGATGGTCCCTTACCGATTGGCGATAACGGGAATCAGTTTCGACAGACCTAGCTATCCGATCCATCATCTTTACGGCCTCTATTGGATATGCTCCCACCGCTGTTTCAGCAGAGAGCATAATCGCATCAGTACCGTCATAGATTGCATTTGCCACATCGGAAGCCTCTGCTCGTGTAGGTGTTGGGTTCTCTATCATTGATTCAAGCATTTGAGTAGCAGTTATGACTGGTTTACCTGCTACTGAGCATTCCTGAATTAGTTGCTTTTGAATCATAGGTACCTGCTCAGGGGGCATTTCCACCCCTAGGTCCCCACGGGCCACCATTACACCATCTGCTTCCTGTAATATTTCTGTGAACCGACTTAAAGCCCCGGGTTTTTCGATCTTTGCCATTAACTTTGCTTGGGATTGTGCTTTGTTTAGGTGTTTTCTGGCTAATAAGAGGTCTTCACGGCTCCTTACAAAACTGATAGCAACCCAATCCACCTCGAGTTCAGCACCAAAAAAAAGATCTTCTATATCCTTCTCTGTAAGGGCTGGAATGGAAAGGTCTACTCCAGGTATGTTTATTCCTTTATTATCTGAAAGAGTCCCGCCAATAGAAACTTTAGTAAGAATAACTTTCCCCATAATATCAGTAACTTCTAGGCACATGCGACCATCGTCTAGAAGTAGAGAATCACCAATATTTACGTCAGAGAATAGGGTTTTGTAAGTCACACCAACTCTATCCTCATTACCTGGACTATCGTCATCACAAGTAATGCTGAAGGTTTTGCCTGCTTCTAAAAATATTTTTTCTTTTTCAAACACACCAATACGGATCTTTGGTCCTTGCAGATCTTGCAAAACACCAATCGGTATTCCTAATTTATTTCCTTCATTCCTAATATGTTCGATGTTACTTTTATGAATTTCTCGGTTACCGTGGGAAAAGTTAAGCCGAAATACATTAACTCCAGCTTCAATAAGGTCAACAATGGTCTCTGGGGTACTACTTGCTGGCCCAAGGGTTGCAACAATCTTAGTTTGCCTTACCTCTTTCACTTTGCGAAAGCTCTACTTCCTGGATAAATACTCAAATCACCCAACTCGTGTTCAATTGTTAAAAGTCGATTATATTTTGCTATTCTATCGCTACGACTCCCTGACCCTGTTTTTATTTGCCCAGCATTTGTAGCCACAGCAAGGTCAGCAATAAAAGCATCCTCTGTTTCACCACTTCTATGGCTAATTACGGATTTGTACTTGCCAAGCCTAGCTTGGTCTATGGCGTTCATGGCCTCTGTAAGAGTTCCAATTTGATTGACCTTTATCAGAATCGCATTTGCTATTTTTTCGTCAAGACCCCGTTGCAACCGTGTTACGTTGGTGACGAAAAGATCGTCACCAACGAGTTGACATCGCGCCCCCATCATTTTAGTGAATTCTTTCCATCCTTCCCAGTCGTCCTCTGCAAGCCCATCTTCGATAGAAATTATCGGGTAGCGTTCTACCCAATCTAGCCAGTAACCTGTCATATCTAAGTGGTCAAGAACTCTGCCTTCAGATTCAAGGTGGTATTTCCCATCACGATAAAATTCAGTTGTTGCTGGGTCTAACGCTATAGCTATTTGATCTCCCGGGGTATACCCCGCTAATTCTATGGATTCTAAAATTACTTCTATCGCCTCTTGGTTGTTTTTAAGGTCAGGAGCAAAACCGCCCTCATCACCTACATTGGTGTTATAACCCCGGTTAGTAAGCACTTTTTTCAAGAAATGAAACGTTTCAACCCCTGCCCGAAGAGCTTCCCCGAAGCTCTTAAACTTTATTGGTACCAACATAAATTCTTGCATATCAACACTATTGTCTGCGTGCTTTCCGCCATTTATTACATTCATCATTGGTACTGGTAGTGTGCAGCTTTCTGTGCCTCCCAGGTGCCGATAGAGAGGAATTTTTAGAGCGTTAGCAGCAGCCCTTGCTGCTGCTAACGAAACAGCAAGCATGGCATTTGCGCCTAAACTTGTTTTGTTTTCAGTACCGTCGAGTCTGATCATTGCTTTATCAAGACCGTTCTGATCTAGGACGTCGTAGCCTCGTAGTGCCGGTGCAACGATACTGTTAACGTTATCAACAGCTCTTAAAACGCCTTTACCCATATATCTTGTGCCACCATCACGCAATTCCATGGCCTCATGAGCGCCTGTAGAGGCCCCAGAAGGCACGGTAGCAGTTCCTGTCTGACCTCCCGATGTTTTCACCGTAACGCCAACTGTTGGGTTTCCCCTAGAGTCGAGGAGCTCAAGCGCCCAAATGCTTTCAATACTTGTCATATGTCTCCTTGAAGCTTTTCTCAACTTGCTTTATCCAGTTCTCAATGGGACAACCATTGCTAAGTAGCTTGGATCTTCACTGCTAGCCATAACACTAGGTGTAGAGGTCCCAGAAAAGGAAATTTGTAAATCCCCACTTATGGGACTCAAGGCGTCGGTAAGGTACTTTGCATTATATGCAAGGGCAATTTCCTGGTCATTACCTGTCTGTAAAACATCAATTGCCTCTTGGGAACGGCCGTAACTACCTTCAGCTGTAATTTGTAAAATACCTCCCTTAATAAATAGATCAACTCTATTGTTGGCATTTTTATCCGCCATTAGAGCAACCCTGGAAACAGCCTCGGTAAGAAGTCCTGCATCAACAGAGATGCTCACAGGGAAAGATTTTGGTATTACTTTCTCATAGTCAGGAAAAGAACCATCCATTAAATTTACGTTAATCCGATAAGGTTTAGCCTGAATACTTAAGCGGGAATCAGAAAGATCAAACCGCACTGTACCTTCTGCAAGAAGCCTAACCACTTCATCTATACTTCTTGCAGGAGCAACAACGTCTCCCTTGAGCCCAGTGCTGTAATCGCTATTGTAATATGCGAGACGAAATCCATCGGTGGAGACTGTACGCATCTCTTGTTCTTTAAACTCTATTTTTACGCCCCTAAAGATAGCTTGATAGTCGGCTGTAGCTGCGGCATAACGGACGCTTGACAAAGCTTTTGCTAGCTCTGGTGCTTCCACCTTTCCAACCAATTTTTCACTAAAAGATATGACCGGCGCACTTTCTGAGTCTTCTAGTCTCAGGGTTGTGTCGAAATTACCTGACGACACTACTACTTCCTTATCCCCTAACTTGAGGGTCACCATATCCCCTGGTAAAGAGCCAATTACTTGCGAAAATACGTGACCCGATAAACAAAAACTCCCTGTTCCAGTTACGTCAGCAGGAACAGTAGCTTCTATATCTATTTCCATGTTTGAACCGCTTAAAACAATCGATTTATCAGTAATCTCTGTTTTCAAAAGACCCAACCCAGGATTACTAGCTCTACTGGGAATAATTCGGACAACATTACCAAGACTAGTAACCAATTCCCTTTTTTGTACCTGAACTTCCACCATGATGTCACTCCCGACGAGAGGCCTTTATGCTGATAGCTAACGGGCCACTACGAGCATACCGGAAATAAGCTCTTTATGAACGTAGGAGATAAAATAAGGAAAACATTAATAGTTTAGTTTTAATTGAAAGGTTTATCAGATTTTTAGGAAATATTCACAGATTTGGTTAAATATTACTAACAACTGACTTAGAAAAAATTAATTTTTAGTAATAGTAATAGTAATAGTAGTGGTTGTTTATGTTGGGGAAAAAAGTGTTTTTTGTGTCCACCAACTAAAATAAAGGTATTAAAACTGTGGAAAAGAATGTGCGATCTGTGGATAACTACCTAAGTTTTCTACAGAATTTAACAGGGCGAGTAAAAATAAAATGCTCCCCAAAAATATTCACAGGATTTCTACAGCATTATCCACACGTACTTTTTTACTTAAGGAAACAGGTTGAGGGCCTCTCTAAAAATCAGCTGGTTTAGTAAAGCAACTAAATTACTCGGGTGAATTAACAAAGTAATGAGGTGTTGTTTATAAATATTTAGTCAACCATCAAAATAGTTCTTCTTTAATTTCCAAAATCTTTTTATGTAGATCATTCGTTGTATCTTTGGTTTGTTCTTCAATTTTTTGCACCGCATACATGACGGTTGAGTGATCACGACCAGAAAAAAACTGCCCAATCTCTGGGTAAGAATGAGGAGTAAGCTCTCTAATCAAATACATGGCGACTTGGCGTGCTACAACTAACTCCCGCCTACGGCCTTTTGATTTAAGCTTACCGGGTTCCAAATCAAAGTGGTTTGCAGTGATTCTAAGAATGTCATTCATCGTGAGGTTGATATCGCTTGGTGTAAATACGTCAGACAGTGCTTTTGCAGCTGTTTGGGGAGTCAAATCCTCTTGATTCATGCTGGTATAAACCAATACCCGAAGGAGGGCACCTTCTAATTCCCTAATGTTAGAGGTTACTTGGTGAGCAATGAAGTCTATGACCTCGCTTGGAATTTTTATACCCCGATACTCGGCATTCAACCCTAAGATAGCGATGCGAGTCTCTAAATCTGGGGCTTGGATATCAGTAATTAAGCCCCATTCGAATCGACTACGTAGCCTATTCTCTAGCGTAGGAATGTTCTTAGGTGGGCGATCTGATGACACAACAATCTGTTTGCCGGACTCGTACAGAGCATTAAAGGTATGAAAAAACTCCTCTTGAGTACGTTCTTTCCCAGCAATAAACTGTATGTCATCTACAAGTAAGAGGTCAATAGAACGATAACGATCTCTGAAGGATGTCCTACGGTCTTCTCTTATAGAGCTAATCATTTCATTAGTGAACGCTTCTGTCGTCACATACTCAATGCGTAAGCCAGGAAAAAGATCAGCCACTGAGTGCCCAATTGCTTGCATGAGGTGGGTTTTCCCTAAACCCGTTTCTCCGTAAAGGAACAGTGGGTTGTAGGCTCGGCCGGGAGCCTCAGCAACAGCTAAAGCTGCTGCATGAGATAGGTTGTTATTAGGTCCCACGATAAAATTAGAGAAGATGTATTTTGGGTTAAATAATGGCCTAATATCGGTCGGGTTTTCCTTTTCCTGAGTAGCAAACATGTCTTTTTGTTCGGTGCTTTGGAAAGCGACAACCTGGAATTCTATCCTTGGTGAGTCTGCACCAAGACCCTCGAGTGCTTTCTCGAGAAGATTCCCATAGTGGTTGCGAAGCCAGTCTCTCGCAAAGGAATGAGGAACGCCGATCATAAAGGCACCATTCTCTATTCCAAGAGGTCTAACCTGCTCGAACCAAGTTCTGTACTCTACTTCAGGGATGGCGTTCTTGACATAATCGAGAATATCGTCCCAGATAGCTGTTTCACTGCTCAGCATTGGCCTTTCTTGCCTCTTCCTAATAAGATGTAGTTTCCCTAACTCGTCCCGGTCGGGAAAAGCAGTCTACCAGATGGAAAGAAATACCGTTTCGGTTAACCACTGGTTGCGCTATACTCTATGCGTTCGCGTTGCTTAGTAAACTCCAATACCCCTAGGGGTATTCTTTGTTTATCTGGAGAGGAGTAGTTGTTGTTGAAGGCTGATGTAGTGGTCATAGGGGGTGGTCATGCTGGCATTGAGGCGGCACATGCTGCTGCTAGCCTTGGTGCTAAGGTTGTTATGACAATACCTAACCCTGAGAAAATTGGTCTTATGCCATGCAATCCTGCGATTGGCGGGCCAGGAAAATCTCAACTAGTATTTGAACTTCAAGCTTTGGGTGGAGTAATGGGCCGCCTTGCTGATCAGGCTGCCATTCACACGAGGACGCTCAATGAGAGTAAAGGGCCTGCAGTGAGATCGTTAAGGGTTCAAAATGGCCGCGATGAATACGCCAAAATAGCTCGGCATCTTGTTGAAGGCATTCCGGGTATAGAAATTATTAGGGGTGAAGTAGCTACCCTGGAAACAGAACAGACTAAGGGTCTTAAGTTGAAGGGGATTACGCTCACAGATGGACGCACTATTGAAACTAGCGCTGCAGTCTTGTGTACGGGCACGTTTCTTGCTGGAGTTGTGTGGTACGGCACTAATAAACGAGAAGCCGGGAGACAGGGAGAGCCCCCAGCTAGGCACTTGTCAAAAAGCTTACGAGATACAGGACATAAACTCGTCAGATTTAAAACAGGGACCCCTCCGAGAATTCGAGCACAGTCGGTAGATTTTTCTGTCTTAAGTGTAGTAAATGCTGAGTCTCCCCCTAAATCATTTTCGGGTCAGCCGGGTCCTAACGCGGGTTCTAGTGCTACCTGGATTACCCATACAACCACCGAGACCCATGCTTTGATAGAAGACAATCTTCATAAATCGGCAATGTATGGAGGTATGGTTGAGGGCCAAGGACCAAGATACTGCCCTTCAATCGAAGACAAAGTCGTTCGATTTGCGGATAAAGATCGACATCTTCTTTTTGTAGAGCCGGACGGCTTAGAAACTAGTGAAGTATATCTTCAGGGTTTTTCTAGCTCGATGCCACCCAACTTACAAGACGACATGATTCGAACACTCCCTGGTTTTGAGTCCGCAGAGATACACCGATATGCGTATGCGGTTGAGTACGATGCTCTCGACCCCACGGGACTCGATGTAACTCTTATGTCGAAGGTCGTGGAAGGACTTTTTTCCGCAGGCCAGATAAACGGTACTAGTGGGTATGAAGAAGCCGCAGCGCAAGGGTTGGTTGCAGGAGTGAATTCGGCTAGGTTCTCCCAAAATCAAGAACCTGTGTGGATACCAAGAACAGAGGGTTATATCGGCGTACTTTTGGACGACCTAGTGCGTTGGGGTATAGATGAGCCTTATCGCATGTTGACGTCCAGAAATGAATATCGCCTTCACCATAGGCAAGATAACGCAGCCGAACGACTTACAGAGACAGGGTATTCCTGGGGGCTCGTGGAAAAAAGGGTGCTAGACCAAGAAATAGAAAAAACAGCCAGAATCCATAAAGAATTAGAACGCCTCAAGGCTGTACACTATAAAGGCAAGACAGGCTTATCAATACTATGCAGACCCAAGCATACTTACAAAATGGTTACCGAAATAGTCGGCCTTCCAGAGAATCAATTAAACGAAGACGAAATCGGACGCCTTGAGGTTTTGGCTCGCTACAGCCCATACATTACAAGGGCTATGAATCACCTTAAAGGGCGATCAAAGTTCGAGGGTTTGGTATTAGAGGGCATCGATTATTGGCACGTGCCAAGCATGTCCAGTGAAGGATCAGAGGTTCTACAAAAGCATAAGCCGAGAACCTTAGGGGCAGCTCAGCGCCTGAGGGGTGTCAGGGATAGCGACATCACTGCCTTGTTAGTTCACTTGAGGGCACGTTAATTAAAAAGTGTTTCACGTGAAACACTTTTCTCAGAAAAGAATTTCCCAATATAAGAGCTTAATTGGCAGATTTAAAGACAGCCTGGACCTTATGTCCGAAAGTGCTTACGAAAATATCGACCAGCACCTTTCAGATGCAAAGGCAGTTGCTAGGGCTATTCAAAACTCGGTTCACCTCCCCCGCCGCATTCTTGATTTGGGCTCTGGTGTTGGGTTGCCGGGTGTTGTAATCTCAATTCTTTTGCCGGACACAACAGTCATCTTGGCCGAGAGAAGGCGCCGGAGAGGCGCTTTTCTTGAGATTGCTAGGTCTCAGCTTGATTTGAGAAACACAGAGGTGTTTTTGGGTGACGTGAGGCATTTGGGAGGCGAGAACTATGAAGTAATTACGGCGTTGGCGTTTGGGGCTCTTACCAAAATATATAACTCCACCCTACATCTACACACTGAGGACATAACGATCATTAGTCGTAAATCCGCTGATTGGATTCTTGAGCTAGAGCAACTAGAGGATCATTTGGGAGTAAAAGCAAAAATGACTAAAGAAAGGTCATTGGGGACCCATGGTAGGCTTATTACTGTCCAAATACCTGGGGGTATCGAATACCAATAGTAGGCATCATTAACCAAAAGGGTGGGGTGGGCAAGACCACTACAGCGGTAAATCTTGCTGCCGCTATTGCGCGAATACACTCAGTTTTGTTGATTGACATGGACCCTCAGGCCAATGCTAGTAGTGGGTTAGGGATCTTAAATCCACAAAAGACCGTTTATGATGTATTGATTGGTAATGCAACAGCAGAAACAATAGTATCTGAGACTTCTTTACCTGGCCTAGACATTCTTGCTTCCTCCCCCGAGCTTGCTGGAGCAGCTATGGACTTAGATACTAATACAGAGAACATGCTTCTGTTATCTAAAGCCCTTATAGTCACTAGGTCCAAATATGACTTCATAGTTTTGGATGCACCTCCATCGATAGGAGCCCTGACTCTTAATGTTTTGGCGGCCGCCGATCACTTAATTATACCGTTGCAAGCGGAATACTATGGTTTGGAGGGAATTGCACACATGATGGATACAATAACCAGAGTTCAGGGTTCTTTGAATCCAAGCCTAACAGTCTTGGGGATTTTGCTTACAATGTTTGACTCTAGGACAAGGTTGTCTGTACAGGTTGAAGAAAATGTCCGGCAGCACTTTGGGCCCCTAGTGTTCAAAGCTGTTATACCTAGGAGTGTTCGTTTGGCGGAGGCCCCGTCTTTTGGACAGCCGGCTTTAGAATTTGCTCCGATCTCTAGTGGGGCTAAAGCGTATCAAGCATTATCCAGGGAGGTTATCGAGCGTGTCAGCCAAACCTAGAGGTTTAGGACGAGGACTAGACGATTTGCTGCCTAAAGTAGAGAAGGGTATAAGGAAAATCTCGCTTCAACAGCTAAATGTTTCACCACTACAGCCGCGAAGGACGTTAGACAACGCTGCTATTTCTGAGTTAGCCGCTTCAATCCAGCGTCAGGGTGTATTGCAACCAATACTAGTTCGTGAAGTTGGCACAGGTTTTGAGATTATAGCTGGTGAACGAAGATATAGGGCTGCAAAGAGAGCTGGATTATCGGAAGTCCCAGTGATAGTTAAAAAACTTTCTGACCAACAAGCGCTAGAAATAGCCATTGTCGAGAATTTACAAAGGGAAGATTTAAATCCTGTGGACGAAGCCCGTGCGTTCGAGAGGCTATTGGCATTCGGGCTAACGCAGGAAAAAGTTGCTAAGGCGGTTGGGAAAAGTAGAAGTGCTGTAGCAAATACACTTCGATTGCTAAGTTTGCCGCAAAGCTGCCTTGACGCAGTTGTTGAAGGTAGAATATCTGCCGGCCATGCTAGAGCCTTGTTGTCCCTTGATGAGGATGAAAGAGACTGGGCTTTAGATCAGGTTGTCGCTCGACAATTAAGTGTTCGCGAGACCGAGAAGCTTCGGCAACCTAAAGTAGCGCGCCCAATGGAAAATATTAACCAACCTTATGCTGATCTAGAAAGAGGTTTGACTAGACACATTAGTACTCAAGTAACAATTCGCGGAGAAAAAAGGGGAAAAATTGAACTTCACTTTCACTCAAGGGACGAGCTAGAAAGACTAATCGAACTTCTAGGTTATGTCCCATAGTGTTTCACGTGAAACAAAAACTTTGGTCATCTTTTAGGGTAAATTTGGAGGCGACATAATGAGGGAAGCTGTTCGTGTGGCTGTAACAGGCGGCGCTGGCCAGATTGGGTACTCTCTTTTGTTCAGGATAGCATCAGGTGATATTTTTGGTCTCGACCAACCAGTAAGGCTTCAGCTGCTTGAAATCCCACAAGCCATGGATGCCCTCATGGGCACGGTAATGGAGTTGGATGACTGTGCGTTCCCATTGCTTAGCAATGTGAGTGCCTCTGATCAACCCGGGGAAGTGTTTAGTGGCGCCCAACACGCGATATTAGTAGGTTCAAGGCCTCGTGGCCCAGGTATGGAGAGAAAGGATCTTCTTGAGGCTAATGGCGCTATATTTTCTGTGCAGGGTCAAGCGCTAAACGAAAACGCGGATAGGAAGGTGCGGGTTCTTGTGGTGGGAAATCCCGCAAACACGAACGCCTTGATCGCAATGAACCATGCTCCTGGTATTCCTCCTGAACAATTTTCGGCAATGACCAGACTTGATCATAATCGAGCTGTTTCCCAACTTGCGGTTAAGACTGGTTTTAATACGGCCGAAATTAGGAGAATGATTATTTGGGGAAATCATTCCGATACGCAGGTTCCTGATATTTCACATGCAGTGGTTGCCGAAGAGTCGGCGACTGCATTAGTAAAACAATCTTGGGTGTCAGAGGAATTTATTCCTAATGTACAGAAGCGGGGGGCGGCGATTATTGACGCCCGCGGTCTTTCTAGCGCTGCTTCCGCTGCTTCCGCCGTCGTTGATCATATGCGGAATTGGATATTTGGTACGCCAAAGGGTGATTGGGTGAGCATGGGAGTGCCAAGTAAAGGAGAGTACGGTATTTCTAAAGGCTTAATATACTCCTTTCCTGTAACAGTTGAAAATGGAGTAGTTGCTGTAGTTAAAGGCTTGGCGGTTTCTGATGACGTCCGACGTCGAATGGAAGTTTCGGAATTAGAACTACTGGAAGAACGAACAACTGTTAAAGGCCTTCTCGGGTAGAGGGGGATATCACCTAGATTGTGCTCTACAATACAATCTAGGTGCAAGTTGAGGTAGGTAAGCAAAAAATAGGTTCAGGAAAACATCGGACATAAATAGCAGAAGTTAATGCGCAACCGGGGTTGTGGTGGGGGTTGCGCACCGATGAAAGACCACGATCCCCTGTTTTTACGGGTTGTGGTGAGGGTTGTGCAGGAAAGTGCTGGGATCGGGTGAAATAGAGCGGGGGATATTTGTTCAAAGTTAAGTCTCGGTGTTTTTAGAGTATTAAAAAGTGTTCTAATGTGCGCTGGATTAAGGAAAAATTTAGCGGTTATTTGGGGCGTGTGGTACGATTGATAAGTCTTATGGAAGTACGAAAAGACTCGCTTCGTAATTTGCTTAAACGGTACGGGCTAAGGTACAGCGCTCCGAGGGCAAGTATTTTGCAGTTGTTCCGGGAGGCACCACGACATGTTAGCGCAGAAAGCCTCTATCTGGAACTGAAGCGCCGTGGTGGGCATTTGAGCCTATCGACCGTTTATCTGAATCTAAGTGTGCTTTCTGATGCCGGCTTGTTGCGAAAGTTTAAGGGCGTCTCAGGCGAGACAATATACGATAGTAATTTACAGCCGCACGACCATCTTTTGTGTGAACGGTCAGGTGAGGTTGTAGATTTGCCGGAGATAGAAATTAATGGTGTCCCGCTCGGTCGTTATTTGAAAGAACGAATCGAGAAGGAGACTGGTTGGCAAGTACGTGAGCCTAGGTTGGAATTCAGGGGCCTTGCTCCTGAAAAAAGATCTTAAGTCAAAAAGAGAAAGTGTGCTTTTTCCGCTTCACAAAGAGTGCCTAACGAAATACGGTGAGATAAGTCGTCCATTATGAGGGTAACCACGATCTTTACGAAAATGTTGTTTTAAAACAGCTTGAAGATATAGCCCAACTGAAAAATTGCGAGGCAATCCAACGCTCGGTCTGGGGATTTTCTGATACTGAAGTTGTTTCTCGAGCACTAATGCAGGCGGTTGTCCATGGTGGTGGTTTAGCTGCGGGTGCTTTCGTTAAAGAGGAACTAGTTGGTTTTGTGTTTGGAATTATTGTTCTTGATAGAGGTGAACCGGGTCTCCACTCCCACATGCTGGGGGTGCTGCCTGCATTTCGTGGAATGCGGATTGGTCAAGACTTAAAGTGGTTTCAGCGAGAATGGTGTTTGAATTGCGGAATAAACTGGGTTAGTTGGACTTTTGATCCAATGCAAGCGCGAAACGCCAAATTAAACCTTGAGCATCTTGGCTCATATGGTTACGAGTACCTCCCAAATTTCTACGGAGAACTTGGTGGAAAACTTAATGCTGGTTTACCCACGGATAGATTGCTGGTCCGTTGGGATCTAACGTCTGATGAAGTTGCAAAACTTGCTTTGGGCGAGGTGCGGCGTCAACCGCCTAGGGATTTATTATCGGTAGGAGAAGGATCAAGTCGGCAACTAGACCTTGATACTGAGTGGGTGAGGATATCTATTCCTGAAGATATTAGCCACCTTAAATTACATGATGCAGACAAAGCACTTTTTCATCAAAAAGAACTTCAATGCGTCATGGAGAAATACATGGCTCGTGGTTATATCCCCAATCGGTTTCTGGAGGGAGGTTACTGGCTAAAAAAAACAAAGTAGAAAATGGATAATATTGTTCTAAACACTGTTTATAGAACTAATTAATAAGCTAACGCCATACAAAAAATACTTTAATCAACAATGGATTTCCTCACTCCCCGTACCATCAAACCACGCATCTCATTGTTCTTTCTAGCGCTGTAGGAGGTCTTCTCTGCCCCAGTTACTTGATAATCTGCCTCCGTAAGGTCCGCCGCTATAGCGCGGCTTATAAACCCAGTACTTCCTGTTACTAGAACCTTTTCTATAGCTCAACAGCCTCTATAGGTGCATTTCAAAGCAGGAACAAATTTGGGTAAGACAGACAGCAGCATTCCTTACTCCATAGGGTAAGTGATTCCCCATAGCTGCCTTGCCTGGTCCATCGTTTCAGCTATAGCAAGTGTGTCCCTTAATGGCATAATGGGTGATTCCAATTCTCCAACCCGTAAATGCTCGCTGACAGCCAAAGCTTCGTAACTGAAGCCATGTAGCGGAGTCTCTATGTCGAAGAATTCAGGCTTCTCACCATTCCGATTTACGGTGAAGTTAGATGGTGACCACCAGTTAGGATGCAGATCGATCCAACCATCCACGCCAATCAGGGTAGCTCGGTGGGGCGTATTTAAACGGATGGCTGTTAAAAGAGTAGAAAGCTCGCCACCAGCGTGCCGCAGTACGAGTGCAGCCTCTTCATCAACACCAGTAGGTGCTAGATTTGCAAACCCTGAGACATCACTCGGAGGGCCAAAAAACATATGGGCTAGTGCTATTGAGTAAACGCCGACATCGAGGAGAGCTCCACCACCGAGTGATGGGTCAAAAAGGCGATGTTTAGAGTCGTAGTTGGTACGGAAACCAAAGCTGGCTTGTAATGCCCTTGGATTGCCAATTACGCCTTCTTCTAATAATTCTCGAATCCTAACAATGTGGGGTAGGAAGCGGGTCCACATTCCCTCCATCAGAAACAATTGCTGGCGTTTAGCTAGTTCCATAGCTCGCCGGGCCTCTTGTGCGTTAATGGCGAACGGTTTTTCGCATAGGACATGTTTACCGGCACTCAGGCAGAGAATAACGTTATCGACATGCATTGGGTGGGGGGTGCTGATATAGATAATGTCAATATTGGGGTCGTCGACAAGCGCTTCGTAACTAGCATAGTGTTTTGGGATGCCAAATTGTTCACCGAAGCCCCGAGCTGTTTTTTCTGTTCGTGATCCTACAGCCTCCAACTCAATGCCTGGAAGGTCTTTCAGTCCCTGCGCAAAGCTTTTTGCGATATTGCCGGTGCCTAGGATGCCCCATCGAATTGTTTTGGTCATACCCAACTTTAACCGAAGCACGTTAAGGGCGTGTTGAGAGCTAATAAGGGTTACGCTCCCTCTTGTAAGTAACCCTGCCGGGATTTATGTTGGTTTTGGAGGAGGGCTTTAATTATGGCTGATGTCCACAAGCGGCCCAACATTCTGCTCTTTAATCCTGACCAATGGCGTGCAGATGTCATGGGCCATTTCGGTAATCCGGCAGCCGTTACACCTACGCTGGATGGTTTTGCCGAAACTGATGCTACTTCATTCTCTAACGCTTTCTGTCAGAACACAGTCTGTACTCCAAGTCGCTGCTCTTTCATGACAGGTTGGTATCCCCACGTACGTGGTCACCGAACGATGCATCACATGCTCCGACCCGACGAACCGATGATTTTGAAGACCCTAAAGGAAGAAGGGTATTTCGTGTGGTGGGGAGGCAAAAATGATGTAGTGCCTGCCCAGAATAGCTTCGATGCTTATTGTGATTTGAAGTACACCCCGCCTGATACTGTTTTACGGCCACTCCAACCCTCATTGCATCAAGCTGATGCTTGGCGGGGAGACCCTGATGGAGATAATTATTTCTCGTTTTATGCGGGTCGTGTACCGATTCCTCAAGGTGACAACGTCTACTTTGACCGTGACTGGGCAAATGTTGAAGGTGCAATTGATTTCATCAACAATCCTCCCTCTAGCCAACCCTTTTGCATCTACTTGCCCCTCACATACCCGCACCCTCCATATGGTGTGGAGGAGCCATGGCACGGGATGATTGATCGAGCGGCATTACCACCTAGGATTCCTACTCCTGAGAGTTGGGTCGACAAGCCGAGTATTCTGAGTCGGCTTGCTCAAGGCCAAAGGCTGGAGGGTTGGACTGAGGATCGTTGGAATGAACTCCGAGCGACCTATTATGGGATGTGTGCTCGGGTTGATTTTCAGTTTGGCAAGGTTCTAGAAGCTTTAAGGCTCTCCGGTATGTATGACGACACGGCAATCTTTTTCTTTTCGGATCATGGTGATTTTACTGGCGATTATGGCCTGGTGGAAAAAACCCAGAACACTTTCGAAGATGTCCTTACAAGGGTGCCATTCCTAATTAAGCCACCCTCATGGCTGCCAGTAACACCTGGAGTCAGTGATGCCCTTATTGAGTTGGTTGACCTTCCTGCAACTATTGAGGCCCTCGCAGGAATACAGCCTCGGCACGACCATTTCGGATGTTCTCTCTTGCCTTTAGTAGCTGGGGAGACCCTTGAACACAGGGAAACTGTTTTTTGTGAGGGTGGTCGTCGTCACTATGAAACTCAGGCTATGGAACACGAATCTAACTCAGCTGGTACAGATGGACTGTACTCTCCTCGGCTCAATTGGCAGGTTCAGGAAGGACCTGAGCATACTAAAGCCCTGATGTGTAGATCGAAGCACTATAAGTACGTTATGCGTTTGTATGAGACTGATGAACTCTACGACCTAAGTTCCGATCCAGGGGAGGAAAAGAACCGTATCGAAGATCCCGTTCTTAGTTCTGTGCTAAAAGATCTACGGGGTCGAACAACTCGGTTTTTGCTTGAAACTGCTGACGTTGTACCTTACGAAACAGACCTTCGGGGTTGAGTTAGCAAAAAATAAGGCCCCGGAGGGTACGATTTAAATCAGGAGGTTAATGATGTTGCTCAGTAAGTACTGTTACCAAGGAAAGGAGAGATGGTCTTATGATGAACAGCTCCTCACGGTTGGCACAACCCTGGCAGACTTGCTCCGCGAACCTTTAAGGGACTTGGTGAGCACCATCGAATCTAGGCTTACTTCAGAGAAGATTCCCTCCGGTCTATCGTCAGTCGCGCCGATCGATGTTGCTCAGGAAGTGTGGGCTAGTGGAGTAACCTACCTTCGGAGTCGCGATGCACGAATGGCTGAATCGGACATTGCAGATGTTTACGACCTAGTTTATGACGCAGATCGGCCAGAGCTGTTCTTGAAGGCATTAGGTTGGCGTGTTAGTGGTCACGAGGGACCAATCCGTGTGCGCAGCGATAGTGACTGGGACGTCCCTGAGCCGGAACTTGTACTGGTAATTAACTCGCAACTGGAGATCGTTGGGTTTACTGCTGGAAACGACGTTAGTTCTCGCCAAATTGAGGGGGCAAACCCGCTGTACCTGCCACAGGCAAAAGTGTACAACGGTTCTTGTGCAATAGGCCCTGGAATCGTTATTTCGGATGGAAGCCAGAAAGATTTTGCTGGGCTACCGATATCATTAAATATCAGCCGAGGCGAAACTCTTGTTTTTAATGGGGAGACCGATACCTCTCAAATGAAACGTTCCTTTACAGAACTAGCTTCACACCTTGGTCGGGAGTTGGACTTCCCAGACGGGGTTTTTCTGATGACAGGAACAGGTATCATACCCCCGGATGATTTTTCTCTAGAATCGGGTGATTCAGTCGAAATCAAAGTTGGCCAGTTAACTTTAACTAACAAAGTTTCTTCACTGTAGGATGAATGTTTTTATCAGATTTTGTTTAAATCGTTGTTGTGTTACGGGGTGAATACAACTCATTCAGGCTTACTTTCTAATTCGTGGATGGTTGGTAGACTTTTAGGAGTTTGAGGGTACGAGACGCGGCAGGGGGTCGCGATTGTGTTGATAAACACTCTTCCCTTTCATCATTTCTTAGGGATGAGCCGTTCAGCTTTTCGTTTCATGGCAATCATGTTTTTGCTATGCGTTGGAGTGGTTTTGGCGCAAGACTTGTGTGCTGAGCCCGATCCACCCGAAATGCCGCGGCCTGAAACACCTATAGCGATGCCTGAAGACGTTCGCATTGGTCTGTTTAACGCGGTTTCAAGTGCGGTACGGGATTTTTACCTTTTTGAGGATTTTAATGGTGTTGACTGGGATGCTGTAACAAAAGATTTTGCTCCTTTCGTATTGGAGACTGAGAACGCTTGGGCTTATTACGACATTCTTGACCGGATGGTTGGGACTCTTGATGATCCTCTAACCACTTTTATGAATCCTCTTGTGTTAGAGGCTGCTGCTGCTCGAGAAGCTTCCTATGGTGGTATTGGTGCATTACTTGACCGATCCTGGGTTAAACGTCCTGATGATGCGTTGCGGGTGGTGGCTGTATTTCCAGATAGTCCAGCGGAGGAAGCGGGACTTCGTCCTCGTGACAGGATATTGGCTGTTGACGATGACACCTGCGCTCGTGTGGAGATCATTCGTGGGCCAGCGGAAACTACCGTAAGATTACTGGTGGCATCTCCTGATGAGGATCCACGTGAGATACCAATCGAGCGGGGTACTGTAACCGCACTTATATTGCCTGAAGTGCGCAAAGTAGGACCAGACAGCACTTATGGATACCTTCGGCTGGTGAGCTTGTCAGGTGCCGAGACTCTTCGTGCTATCGAGCAGGCTATGGCGTTCTTTGCAACGCCACCCGGTATCGAAGGTTTGATTCTTGATGTGCGTGGTACTCGCACAGGGGCTCCAGGTGTGCTTTTCCCGCTCCTTTCGTACTTCTTAGAGGGAGAGGTAGGTTCTTTGTATACCCGGGCTGGTGATAGTGTGATCGAATTGCCGCCGGCTCCCCTCAAGCGTGGTTTTGACGAGGTACCTATTGTGGTGCTTGTAGACGACACCACAGTTGCCGAGGCCGAGCAACTTGCTGTACTACTCCAATCTCAAGGAAGGGCGCAAGTGGTGGGCCAACCGACCTTGGGGGTTACACACGGTGTGCGGCCTCTAGACTTTGTTGGCGGCTCGCTTTTGCAGCTGACAGTGGTTGGTTTACGTCTTACTGATGGTAGCGTACTTGAACGAGCTGGAGTTGAGCCAGATGTATTAGTTGAAGTGGACTGGGCTCAGTACAGTGAACAAAATGACCCATACCTAATCAAGGCCTTCGAGTTATTAGCCAAACGTAGCTCAGGAGGCGATACACAGGCTTTTAATAGATCTTTACCATCTGCTAGTGGCGGGATAGGACATTTACTCTGGACGATTGCGATTCCAGCTATTCGCTCCCAGATGGCGGAAGAGGTCTTAGTCGAGGATGCTAGCGAACAAACACTTTCTGAGACGGAACTGCGGATTGAGCAGCTTGAGCAACAAAACACTAAACTACTGGGAGAACTTTACGATGCACGGCGTGATAAAGATAGATACCAGGAACTGGTTGAGTTATTACAAAACCAGGCCGAACAGATGGAAGCTAGCCGCCTTCTTCTCATAGAAATGCGTAAAGATATACCAGAATCCCGCGCGGAAGCTGAATTTTATCTGGAGAGAATTCGAACCCTAGGACTAAAAGCTGATCCCGTACGATTAGGGACACTAGCTAGGCGAGTACAAGAAACCAGCCAAGTATTTCTTGATTGGAGGCACGCCGATTATTCCAGTCAAGAGGAAAGCTCTCGGGCGCTTGCAGAGACTGGTGCTCACGGTTTTCCCACAGCTCTAGGTAAATACCGTGACGCTGTACTCCTTAGTGTGAGTAACAGAATAGAAGCCCTGTTGGTGTTGGTTGAATGAACCATAAAAAGTGGTAACGGAAATTTAATTGTTAGAAAATTTTATGAAAGTGGTGATGACGAGTGAAAATGGTGGCGGGAGATAGTAGTTCAATTGTGAAGGAACCTGTGTTGTTTCAAACGAGAGGTAAGCACGACTGGGTTAAAAATAATGACATAGTTCAGGCCAAAATGACGACCAGATACACAACAATGGCTCTAGCATGTCTAGTACTGACAATTTGTTTGGTGTTGGGAGTTTCGTCGGCTAAAAGTAACATTGAGATCCCAACTGCACCCGTCAAACGACCAGATTCGGGCCAAGCTATTAACCTTCTCGCACCTATAAAGAACATGCTCTCAGGGAGAGCATGGCTTCTAGTTGAGGGTATAGATCCTGGTTTATCCCGGAGGCCTGGTACCAATACTCTCACCCGCATGAATTGGACGGGACTTCAGAACGGAATGTCGCAACCAGGATCGCTTACACAGGCACCCGGTGCTGCAGCACTTGTACCGTTTCGTCAACCTGGTCCAGCGTTCAGTAGAGATCTCCTGATCACCAGAGATTTCAGTCAGATGCCAATTCAAACCGAACCTCACCTAGAAGCGAACCCGAATGATCCCGAGCACCTAGTTCTCGGGATCATTGATTACAATTTTCCTTCAAATAGTTCTTACGTTAGCTTTGACGGTGGAGAAACTTGGGAGGGTCCTAATCAGGTGCCCTATCTTCAAGATGATCGGGTCTCGGGCGGCGATCCAGTACTGACCTTCGATAACGATGGCAATGTTTACATGGCTATGATTTCGATGGGAGTTGAAGAGTTCGCAGTAGGACCTGTAGCAATCTACTCAATGGTGTCCAGCATTGCTGTATCTAGCTCAACTGACGATGGTTTTAGTTGGCCCCAGCCGATTTCAGCAGCGCGTTCACGAGTAAGTACTGACGATCTTGCCCCCGACCAGTTTGGTCGTCTTCGAGGCAATATTGATGTCGGTTTTCTCGACAAACCCTGGATGGCTAGTGGACCAAATCCTGAGGATGAGACACGCGATGTTTTGTACCTTGTATACACGGATTTTGAGACCAGACATGAGGTGTTTTGGGTTGGCGAGGTGCCTGCTCTTATCCCACGGGAAACACGCTCAACTATCAGAATGGTTTCATCTGAAGACGATGGTCTCACCTGGACAGAACCAATTGCTATTAGTCCAACCGTTAGGAAAGGTTATGGAGAGATAGATAGTGGGGGTGCTCCTGGGATATTTGGCTCCGATCGCGTGGTTCAGGGCCCACAACCAGTCGTTGGTCGCGATGGTACTCTCTGTGTCGCTTGGGTTGACAGTACAGATGACGGCAGCATGAAAGGTGCCGCCGAAATCTGGACAGCTTGCTCCAAAGATAAGGGCATTAATTTTGAAGCGCCGTCGGTAGCCACCTCGTTCAACGAAATCCCATTCAGGCCTCGCAATGCTTACTTCCGATACTGGGCAAGCTCGTTCCCACAGTTAGCTATTGGGCCTGAAAATGAGTTGTACGTTGTTTACGTGGCTCGGCCTTCAGATCGACTAGATGATGATGGTGATGTTTTTGTTGTCACTTCAAAGGATCAAGGAAAAAGTTGGACGCGTCCACGTCGGCTGAATGACGATACTGAATCAGCACTTCAATTCTTCCCATCAGTAGATGTAGGTCCTGATGGAGTGGTTCATGCGATGTGGGGTGACATGCGGGATGACCCAGTTCAGACTAGTTACCATATCTACTACACAAGGTCAGAGGACGGCGGAGAAAATTGGGGCTTCGAAGACGAACGCCTTGGATACAGTGTGGGAGATACGCGAGTTACCGACTTCGCGTCCAACCCAAACCGAGCATTCCCTAATGGCCTATTTATTGGTGACTACTTCTCGATCAGTGCCACTGAGGACGAAGTCTATATGGCTTGGGCTGATTCCCGCCTCGGTGAATTTGGTGGTGTCAACCAAAAGATCGGCTTTTCGCGCCTAAGTGCTATACCATCGCCCGAAGTATTTCTTTCGCCTGCAGCCGGACCAGGGGGCCAGGAAGTTACTCTCCAAGGATTTGGCTTCCAACCTAAAATGGACATTTTTGTATTACTTGGAGACTCAACCATAGCCCTAGCCCGCACCAACGATGAAGGACGTTTCTCTAGTCGATTGTTCATGCCGGTAACAGGGGAAGGTGCTCAAACATTGCGAGCAGTTGACGCTAGCGGTAATGTTGCCAGCACATCATTCTTTACTGAATTCGGTTTTGGATCAATAGAAGATTTGATGCTGCGTCTCGAACAACAAGTTGATGAAATAAAAGATCAGCCTTCCACGGACGAAGATTTGGATGGGCCACTCTCTCAAAGTGGTACTGGTATTAGTGGTCCGCCGTCTGCAGGTTTAGATATACCCGCTGCCGCCTCAGGTTTCCCCGGCTCAGGTTTCACCAGTATAGGGAGACTAATACCGTGGGCACTCGCATTTTTAGTGATCCTGTTAGTCCTAGCTGCTTGGAGTTCACTATCTGTATGGAGTTTGCGGAGAACATTGTTAACTAAGAAACAGACTCAGGAGCGAGACTGAAAGGAGAAACCAATATGGGAATAATGGCTCCAAAATATTGTGGACTCAACGGGTTTTGGCGTTCATGAATCGTCCTACTAAAGTCGTGTGGGCAATCACAACATGCTTTGTTCTAATAACAGCCACTGTTCTTGCCGAGGAATACGAGCCTCCCCACTCGCAGCCTGGTCCTGCAGCTGATAAAGTGTTTTTTCGATCTTTTCATGTTGATCGCGCACCGCTCGAGCTTACTAGTGGCAACATGGATCTGTACTATTTTGGTTTACGTACAGACGCCGCATTAGATTTACAGGACGACCCAACAACTCAACTTTACGAAGCTCCTTCCACAACACTTTCGCTTATTCTCAATCCAGCACCTGCTCCAGATGGCAGACTTAATCCCTTCTCTCTGCCTGAGGTCCGGCGCGCGATGCAGTTTCTTGTAGACCGAGAATTCATAGCTCAAGATCTCTACAGGGGTCTTGCAACACCGATGTTGTCGCACGTAAGTCCACTCGACTACGATTACCTCACGGTGTACGAGATAGATCGAGGTTCGGGCATTCGATATGACCCGGAATTTGCCCGACAGCGCATTGCAGAAGCAATGCGCGGTGCAGGAGCTGAATTTGTTGACGATCGTTGGCACTACGGTGGTCAGCCGATTCGCCTACGTTTTATCGGTCGCGTAGAGGATGAACGGCGTGAGATTAGCGATTTAATTCGAGCCGAGCTTGACCAGGCTGGGTTCGACGTTGCTATCTCATATCAAAACTTTGCTCCGGCTGTACTTACCGTTTACTCCACTGACCCTGCTTCGTTTGAGTGGCATCTATACACAGAGGGTTGGAGTCGAGGTGCACCGCGGCGGTACGATGTTGGCACCATAAATTCCATGACTGCCCCCTGGTTGGGAAACATGCCAGGTTGGCAGGAAATGGGATTCTGGCAATACGAAATGCCCCGTTTAGATGAATTAGGCAAACAGCTTTTCCGGGGCGAGTTTTCAAGTCGCGAAGAGCGCGACGCCGTATACGCAGAGATGACTTCTCTGGCACTTGATGAGTCAGTGAGAGTGTGGTTAGCCACAGTTACTAACAACTTTGTCTCTACTGCAGAGTTAAAAGGTGTGACAAGTGATGTAGTCGCTGGACCGCGGTCGCCTTGGACCCTTCGAGAAGCGTACGTCCCAGGGCGCCAGGACTTGACCGTAGGACACCTATGGGTATGGACTGAACGCACCACCTGGAATCCGATAGCTGGATTTGGTGATGTTTACGGCGTTGACATTTGGCGAAACCTTACGGATCCTCCCCTCTGGAACCATCCATTTACAGGCGTACCAGGCCCTTTTCGTGCATCTTTCGAAGTTCAAACTGCCGGGCCGGATTCTACTCTGGAGATTCCAGACGATGCGATGCTTTGGGACGTGACGGCAAAGCGCTGGGTGCCTGTGGAACCAACAGCTCAAGCGCGCAGCAAAGTAATATTCGATTACTCAAAGTATATTGGTAGTAACTGGCATCACGGCCAGCCAATAACCATTGCCGACGCTCTATACAGCATCGCGCAAGCTTATGAACTAGCCTATGACCCGGATAAGGCCCGCACCGAAGCTGCGTTAGCCATTACCTCTCGACCGTATCTTGAGACCCTCCGAGGCTACCGCCTACTAGAAGACAACCGGCTCGAGGTATACGTCGACTTTTGGCACTTTGACCAGAGTTCTATTGCTGAGTACGCGAGTCCAGCGTCCTTCTCAACCCCATGGGAAGTTCTTGCCGCAATGGATGATTTGGTGTTTTCGCAACGCCGGGCTGCTTATAGCGACACAGCCGCAGCACGTTTCAATGTGCCTTGGATCAGCCTTGTAATGAAACGCGACGCTAAGTTGGTTGAGCGCACCCTAAAGAGGTTCTCAAGAGAAGAGTTTCAGCCAGAGGGCGTATTTGATTTCGGAGGCCGTACCCTTGTGGCCGCCGATGAAGCTGAGGAGCGTTATAGAGCTGCACTAACCTGGATTGACGAGACAGATCATCTAGTGATTAGTAATGGTCCCTTTTGGTTGGCTCGTTACGATCCACCAGCACAATTTGCTGAGCTACGGGCTTTCCGAGATGAATCCTATCCCTTTCAGCCGGGACAGCGATACCTTGGTCAGCCAAAAGAAATTCTTATTGATGCTCCTGTTGAAAGTGCGTTGCGCTCCGGCAAAGAAGGAGAATGGGAAATCAATGTTACGGCTCCCGGTGAGCTCGAATTGCGTTATCTTTTACTAGATGCTGCTACTAACCAAACAGTTGATAGTGGTATTGCCCAGCAGGACGAAAATGGGTTGTTCAAAGTCGAGGTGACGACCGAAGTATCTAAGGATTTATTCCCAGGTCTCTATCATCTGCATTTGGCTGCTTCGTCTAGCGAGCTTGCGCTTATTGCTGAACGACGCGTAGATGTAGAGGTTCTTCCGTAGCGTGACTCCTTCGCTGTTGCGCCCACTAGTGGTGCGAGCAGTAAGCTTGGTCGCGGTTCTCTTCGTAGTTCTCATCCTTCTTGTGGTGAGTCTTGGTGCGACTGGATTTAGCGAGCGAATGCTCGGTGCTGTTATTGGGGAGGAGTTACGTGCCCTGCGCCCGGCTCTAGCAGAGACAATCAAAGACCCAGAGGCCCTAGAAGTAGCGCTTGAAGCACGGCGTACTGAACTTAACTCTTCCTATGGCCTTGACCGAGCATGGTTTCAGCGTTTGCCCAGTATGGCTTTACAAGTATTTACCCTTGATTTGGGTGTAGCTCGTACCATGCGAGCTACTGACGGAAGCAACCGTATAGCTGATATTGTCCTTGAGCGGCTTCCCCCGACTATTCTTTTGCTCACCACAGCAATGATGATTACAGCTGTTATTGGTTTGACACTAGGGGTTTGGCTTTCCACTCGTGTTGGCAGCCTTATCGATCGTATCGTTTCATACATGGCATCAATTAGTTACGCTCTACCAGCTTGGTGGACAGGGATCTTGCTGATATTACTATTATCGTTTCAGCTTGGACTTTTGCCAGCAGGAGGAATGTACAGTACCCCTCCGCCAGAGGGTGGATTCGCACGCTTTATCGACTTAGCCTTTCACGCTATCCTACCAGTGTTAACTCTCGTACTTGTTGGTCTAGGGCCATATATATATGTGGTTCGGACCATCACGTTAGATGTGGCCCAGGAGGACTTCGTTATGCTGGCACGAGCTAAAGGTTTGCCTGGGCACTTGGTGGAGCGCCGGCACGTGTTACGTCCGGCAGCGGCCCCAATAGTTACAGGTCTGATTCTAGGGCTTGCTGGCTCGTTAGGGGGCTCGATCCTCGTGGAAACAGTATTTGATTGGCGAGGTATGGGGAGACTCTACTACGATGCTATTGTAGGCACGCCAGATGAAGGGCTCATTATTGGGCTGACCTTCATGTTTACATTACTTTATGTTTCAGCCCGCATGGTGTTGGAGGTGCTGTACGTGCTTCTCGATCCTCGTGTGCGTTATGAGCATGGGCAAACGCTCGGTTCTTAGACAACTTTTCGACTCAGCTCCTGGGCGCTTGGGCTTGAGTTTACTGGTGGGACTGACACTTACGTCCCTTTATGTGGTGTTCACCTATCCACTCGACTTTGGTCCCTCGCGTTGGAGCAACCCAGCTGTGTGGTCCGATAATCCGTCCGCTGCCCCCCCTAGGTGGACGAACTGGTTTTCACGCGAACCTGGACCAGTGCACCAAGTCACAGAAACTCGTGAGCCAACAGTAGTCGGGCCCCTAGGCCCAGGGGAATCTCGCGTTTTCGAACTACCGTTTAATCACGACTCAAATTTGGCACCTACCTTCCTTTCTCTTACATTGGGAGAGATTAACTACTTTGCGAGGCCTCCCCAATACTGGGTAACGCTGATAAGGCCCGACGGTTTGCGCATACCGTTAGCGCGCGAGGTAGTGTCAGGGCCAAGGTTAGGAGAGAGCGGACCTTTCATTCGCTACGCAGAGACACCTAAACGATTACTTCTTACCAGTGGTAGGGATGTAGTACCGATTATCGTCGACTCGCTCTATTCCGTATATGAATCAGCAGGCGAAGCCTCATTCCGTGATGAGATCAAATCAAGACCCTTGAGAGGGCTGTTCGGTGCACCAAATTCGGACGGAACGATCGATCCATTGACCGGCCGCTATGTTCTCGAAGTACGTTTTACACTTGCTGACTCGGGTGATGTGGTCTCAAGCGTGCGAGGTGTTGCTGGTGGTGCTGCATTTGGTTTATTTGGGACGGATACATTGGGTCGTGACCTTGCCGAGGGCCTCCTATTTGGTTTGCCCATTGCTCTTCTAATCGGTGTTTTGGCTTCCACCCTCAGCACTCTGATAGGTACTACCCTCGGATTAGTGAGTGGATTTGTTGGCGGGCGTACCGACCTAGTAATCCAACGAGTTGCCGACGTTATGAACAACGTACCAGCTCTACCACTACTGATCTTCCTAGTGTTTATTTTGGGATCACAGTTGTGGTTAATCCTAGCGATCTTAGTGGTATTTAGCTGGCCGGGTTTAACCATCTTAGTGCGGTCAATGGTGTTGCCCCTTCGCAACAGTCCTGAGGTAGAGGCAGCACGTACATTAGGAGCATCGACAGCTCACATATTGCGTCATCATGTATTCCCCCATACTGCGCCCTTCGTGCTTGCGCAATTGATCTTCTTCGCTCCTGGAGCGATACTTGCCGAAGCAGGTCTTTCTTTTCTTGGGCTTGGAGATCCTAGTTTACCGACCTGGGGTCAGATACTAGAGCAGGGATTCCGAACGGGTGCAGTGTTTTTAGGTTATTGGTGGTGGATAGTACCGCCTGGACTCCTGATTGTACTTACAGCCGTTACCTTCATGCTACTGGCACTAGGGATGGAAACGGTCGTTAACCCGCGTCTTCGGGAACAACAATGAAACATCTTCTAATTGATAATTTGAATGTAAGTTATCGGCGTGGCGGAAACGAGGTAAAAGCGGTCGATAACGTGTCGTTAAACCTGGCCCTCGGTGGTGAGGCTTTAGGGATAATCGGGGAATCGGGCAGTGGTAAAAGTAGCCTCGCTAGGGCGCTAATGCGTCTACTACCAAAAGGTACTACTATCTCCGGTCGAATGCGCCTTGGGGACCTCAGCCTAGAGAGCATGAGCGATGAGCAATTCCGTACCGACATACGCTGGCGTTGCATATCAATGGTGCTTCAGAACGCAATGCATGCTCTTAACCCGGTGTTGCGGGTAGGGGAACAATTGGCAGAGTGTTGGCGACTTGATGCTTTGGGTCGACGTGAGAGCCGTAACCGAGCATCTGAATTGCTAGAACAGGTCGGCCTTGGGCCAGAGATTAGACTTCGGTACCCGCACGAGCTCTCAGGGGGTATGCGCCAGCGTGTCATGATTGCCATGGCCCTAGCGTTAAAGCCCGATCTTCTAATTCTAGATGAGCCCACTAGTGCACTTGACGTATCGATCCAGGCACAAATCATGAACCTTCTGAAGAATTTGTGTTCGGAATATGGCGTGTCGATGCTTTTCATTACTCACGATCTTGCCCTCGCTAGTGACCTGTGCGATAGACTGGCAGTTCTCTATGCAGGACAAGTACGTGAAATTGGTCCAGCTGAAAAAGTCCTTACAGCCCCTAATGATCCTTATACTCAGGCGCTGTTGAACAGCATTCCGCGACTACGAAGTAACACACGCCCAACTTTCCTTTCCGGTACACCGCCCGACCCAAGTTATCCCTTCCTAGGGTGTCGCTTTCAACCCCGTTGCTCCGTAGCGTTCGAGCCTTGCCAAACTCATGAACCTGCTCTAGTTGAAATCAAAGCCGGCCCGTCAGCCCGCTGCTGGCAATACCAGCCGTTACCTGATGGAGTGAAACAAGAAGCTAACTTGTCGGACAGCGGCAATGAATCAGAATCCGGTAAATCTTCATCTGTTCATCCTAATTCTTCTCGTTCTGAAACCCTACCAGTAGCTGACGTACATCATAATGAGGACCCACTAGTAGAGATGAAGGGTGTCAGTTTTTACTATTGGGTTAGACGCGGTTTCCTCGGTAATGCTCCGGTAAAAGCATTAGAACTAGTTGATCTTAATCTTTACCGCGGTGAAAGTGTTGCAGTAGTAGGGGAGAGTGGAAGTGGAAAATCTACACTCGCACGGGCGCTCTTACGATTGGGAACCCCAGTGCAAGGACGAATCAAGTTCGATAATCAGGACGTCACGGTTAAGACCGAAGCTGATTTACGGTATTTTCGCCAAAGAGTACAGGCAGTCTTTCAAGACCCCTATGCCAGCTTGAGTCCTTACCAACAGGTGTACAATCTAGTTGAAGAGCCACTTGTGGTACAAGGAGTAAAATCCGTAAAAGAGCGACAAAGACGCGTCAAAACTGCACTTGAAAAAGTAAAACTCGAACCTACTTCAGAGTTCGCAAAACTATACCCTCACGTGCTTTCTGGTGGTCAGAGACAACTAGTGAGCATTGCCCGAGGCATGGTATTAGAGCCACAATTATTGGTGGCTGACGAACCGGTTTCGATGATCGACGCTAGTAGTCGTGCCGAGATTTTATATTTACTCCGTGAACTACAGGAAGACAGTGACCTAACCCTCCTGACTATTACTCACGACCTCGCTAGCGCCCGATACTTCGCTGACCGGATTGTGGTGTTGTACCTTGGTCGCGTAGTTGAGATTGGGCCGGCTTCGAGGGTCATAGATTCGCCAATGCATCCATACACCCGTGGTCTACTTGCCGCGGTTCCGGAACCGGATCCAGCAAACCGCCACAAAATGCGTTCCGTCATAGATGGCGAACCTGCTAACGCATTAACAGTGCCTAGTGGTTGTCCATTCCACGCACGATGCCCAGAGGCAATACCAGGGATTTGCGACGTTACTTTTCCAACAAAATCTAATCATGGTGAAGGGCATGATGTAGCTTGTCATTTGTACCCAGGTGAGGGTGGTGGAAAAAATTAAAGACAAAAGATATTTCTGTGGAAATTGGTTGATCCTTTTCGAGGCGAATACAGTAAAACAAAAAGGTTTATCGGAAAAATATGGATGTCGTAATGAAATCGATTAAGGGTAAGCCCAATATTCTTCTTATCCTTAGTGATCAACGTAGTGGAAACATTGCAGGTTTCAATGGCAACCAAATAGTTGACACTAAAGCACTAGATGCACTTGCTCAAAAGGGTGTTCAGTTCGGTGCTGCTTACTGTCAGGCACCCCAATGCATCCCAAGTCGTTTATCGCTCCTAACTGGTCGTTACCCACATCGTTGCGGAGCCTGGGACAACGAAGCTCAGCTGTCCGAAGAGTATCAGACCATCCCAAAATGGCTAGGAAATCACGGCTACGCTACCGCAGCAGTTGGCAAGATGCACTTTAGAGGCATTGAGCAAAATCACGGTTTCCAACACCGACCCTTCGGTGACCTTGTTGCTTCGAAAATTGATTTGCACCAACCTGATCCCCCTTCGACAGCTGATGGTCGTTCTACTGATCACGCCGTAGGGCGGTTTCCCTTCGCTGGCCCATCCGTTATTCCCGAGAGTCTCCACTCTGACACGATAGTCACAAGAGAGAGTTTAGCTTGGGCCTCAGAATTCTCTGATGAAAATCCGGAAACCCCCTGGTTTCTATGTACCTCCTACTTTCGACCTCATTTTCCGCTTACTGCACCTGGTCGATACGTCCGGAAATACCAGAATAGAGAATTGCCCAAACTTAAACCACCCGATAATCTCGATCATTTCCACCCACACGATCGATTTATTGTCGAGGATTTTGGCCTCCAACATTTCAGCGAAGACGAGCACCGTAACGCTCTAACTGCTTACTACGCTTCAGTTGATTATGTTGACGACCAGGTTAGAGAGCTCCTAGCTGGTTTTCAGCGTAATGGATTGCTTGATAATACCTTTGTGATTTACAGTGCCGACCACGGTGAGATGGCTGGAGAACACGGTCTGTGGTGGAAGCGCAGCTATTATCAAGCTTCCGCAGCCGTACCATTGCTCATTGCCGGTCCCGGAATACCCCCAGGTACGCGGGTCGAAGAGCCTGTTGAATTGACCGACCTCTTCCCAACTTTCTGCTCCTGGGCTGGAATTGAACCTCCTAATGGACTGGACGGCGAGACCCTAGGTCCTTTAATCGATGGTTGCTCTGATCTCCGGCGGAAAACTTACGCCATCAGCCAAATATTGGGTGGTGCTAAGGAGACTAGGTTCCGGATGGTGCGAGATCAACGGTGGAAGCGAATAGAATTCCCCGCAGCGCCACCAAGATTGTTCGATCTTCAGAACGACCCAGGGGAAACACAAGATCTTGCCAAGAGTCATATAGATAAGAATCTTGACCTACCCTTAAACGAAATTTTCGAGTCTTTTGATGACTGGGACAGTCTCGATCATGCCCGCGAAAATGATGAAAAGCATAAGAAGTCACCAAAAACTACAAGCCGCGCCGCGACTCACTACCGGTTACCTGACGGTCGTGTTGTTGACGCTGATGACCACCTATACGATGGAAGTTCCGTAGAAGAATAGGTTTTTCCTATTCCTTCGCGAGATATAACCGGATGTATTGTGCTTCCCGAACGAGAGGTTAAAGAGCTACGTTTATGGCTTTCAATAGATCGGTCGATTCCGGTTCAACATCTGGTCCAAAACGGGCTCCCACCTGACCTTCCCTGTTAACCAAGAATTTTGTGAAGTTCCAGGAGATATCTCCGGCTCCGTCTGGTTGGGTATCCTGTTCGGTTAACCAGGCATATAGAGAGTTACGACCAGCACCATTTACGTCCACCTTAGCGAACATTGGGAAGGTGATTCCGTAATTGTTAGTGCAAAAAGCCCGGATCTCTTTTTCATTCCCGGGCTCCTGGCTTCCGAATTGGTTGCAAGGGACCCCCAGAACCTCAAAGCCTCGGTCACGATATTCATCGTAGATTACCTGTAGTCCCTGATATTGCGGGGTTTTCCCGCACTCTGATGCTACGTTAACTACTAAGCAAACCCTGCCCGCGTACTTTTTGAGGGAACAAGATTCACCATTGATTGTCTCTAGGGTGTGTTCGTAAAAGCTTGACATGAACATGAGAGTACCAAACGTAACTTAAGGAAAAAAAGATTTGCAACGCTTCGAGATTAATTGCCTCTGGAATATTCTGCCCTATTGTATTGATAGTTTTGCACCTGGTATGAAAAGATAGGTTAATTAAACCCGGAGGTTCGTTGTGCTGATAACACAAGAAGACATAAATTCTTATCGTGATAAAGGATTTTTCTTCCTAGAGGGAGTCATGTCTGATGAACAGGTTAAAGGAATCCGTGCTGAATGTGATCAACACGTTGAACAGGTAGAGCGTGATATCGAAGAGGGCCGGTCAAAATCCAATATCACTCACTATAAAAGCCGTTACTTTATTTCTAGTCGAGGGCACGAAAATCCTCACAGTTTTGCATTAATGTTCAGTGATCTAATGGCTGATATCGCTCGAGCTACTCTCGGTGAGACTGCTTACCTGTTTAATGAACAATTTGTAGTTAAAGCACCAAGAGTCGGCGGCAAATTCGCTTGGCATCAAGATTCTGGATATATCGGGCACTACCATCAACCTTACCTTTCTTGCTGGTGCGCACTTGATGATATGTCGGAGGAGAATGGTACGGTATATGTTCTGCCATTTGACCGTGCAGGAATGAAACCAGATGACCTTTTTGATCACGAGCGCGAAGTAGGGAGTAATGACAAGGTCGGATACTCTGGAGAAGACCCAGGAGTACCCGCAATTGTACCGGCGGGGAGTATCGTGGTGTTTTCAAGTCGCACGTTCCACCGTAGTGGTCCGAATATTACTGACCAACCACGACGGAGTTACCTAACTCAGTACTCTGCCGAACAAATAATGAATAAGGACGGGTCTGACTTATGGGGCCAGGCTGTGCCTTTCTTAAAAGATGGAAAAAGAATGGAAGTTACACAGACTGAACGCTATTGGAGTGAGCGCTTAAAAGCAAAATCCCTTACCTAGCCTAAGAGGAAAACACGGGTAAGACGGCGTAAATGTAGCGAATACACGGCATTAGTTTCCCTAAAATTACTTTCTTCTGGGCAATTTTTTTGTTTAAATATGTTTCGGAATTTTGACGGAACCGGGTATTAACTCCACTTTTCTAATCCTAAAAATCTTTTCCCGAGCATCGTTGGCGATGCTCGGGAATTGTCGTTGATGTTCAAGATCCCTCCCACTCAGGAGTGCCATTGTTATGGTTTCACTTGATCCGATATGGTTCTAGCAGATCGTAGTCAGGTGTTATGCCAAGGCCTGGACGGTCAGGAACTAGTACATAGCCGTCTTCATCTAAAACTAGTTCTTCCTTGAAAATTTGGCCTCTTAATGGGTCGACTGTTTCGCGATAGTACTCGAGCATGAGACCGTTCGGAATAGCGGCTACTAGATGAATATGTACCTCCTGAGCACCGTGAGGTGCGATGTGAAGGTCTTGCGATGCGGCTAAAGCAGCAACATTCATGAATTCGGTAATTCCACCTAGGATTTGTGCGTCCGCGTTGAAAATGGCAGCGGCCTCATGTTCAATAAGATCTCGAAAACCGTAACGCGTATATTCATTCTCCCCTGTCGCTATAGGGATAGAAGTAGCCCTAGCAACGCGGGCGTGGCCACGGTAATCATCTGGGGCGACCGGTTCTTCAAACCAAAAGACGTCGTAAGGCTCTAACCGACGGGCGATATCGATAGCCTCATAAGCTACATAAGCGTTATTCGCATCAACTAATAGTTTGACCGTAGGGCCTATTGCTTCACGAACAGCGGCTACACGTATCACATCCTCCTGAATGGTAACTCCGCCAATTTTCATCTTTACAGCTTTTGCTCCTAGGGCGAGGTTTTCCTCCATCTCAGTAGCTAATTCAGTGAGGCCTTTCCCTTCCTCGTAATAACCTCCCGCAATGTAGGCAGGAATACGGTCGGTGTAGGCCCCAAGTAAACTGTGTACCGATTTACCCACAGTTTTCCCCATTAGGTCCCAAAGGGCAATGTCTATTGCGCTGATGACCTGCGTTGAGATGCCCCGCCGACCAATGATCTTGGGTTGCCACATTTCATCCCAAATGCGTCTGTACTGAAAGGGATTTCGGCCGATTAAGGCCTGTTTGAAGTGTTCTATTAGGGCTTCGGTGACAGCACCCGGTCGGCCTGCAGCGGTGCCACCACTGTAACCAATACCCGTTATGCCGGCGTCAGTGGTTACGTGGACAAGATTAAGCCCGATAGTAACGTAGGTGTATCGTCCGTTCCGAATTGGTTGAGGTCGGGGCCAAGCGTAACGATTTACAGTAACGTCGGTTATTTGCAAGTCAATTGCTCCCATCGCGAGTGTTGAGGAGCCCAGTAAGGGGATCTTTTTCGGGCATACATCTTGTTTGTTAGGTCAATTTTACAACTCATGAGCGTTTTAACCAGACGTTCATCTCGCCTAAGCCTCGGTGTGACCACGCATAGTAAGGTATCAGGGTCACGTCATTCCAACAGATTTTGGTAACGCCACCAAGTAGGTTTGGATTGTATTCAGCCTCAAGGTCAGCATTGTCCGGGAGGGAAATGTTCAGGGCTTTACCGTTGTTATCGACTCCCTCAGCACAGTAAACGATTGGCCCACGCTCAATAGCTGTAAGACCCCGGTTTTCTTCAACATTAACGTGACTTACTATTCGCTTTGCTTCCATTGGCAACCGTAGATGAATCTTGTCTCCCGGCAACCAAGTTCGTTCGAGAACGGCAAATCCCTGGTTTATCGTAGTCTTGACGGGGTTACCGTTTATCCACACGGAGGTTTCCTGGTCCGACTTATTTAGGTAGCGGTAGAGATTGCTAGGGAAGGGTTGATTTCTTGTCCAGCCAGGAATTCGGAGATGGAGGGTGAAATCTAATTCCCGCTCTATATCTATTGTGAGGGTTATGTCGCCTGACCACGGGTAATCGGTTTCCTGATTAATCATTACGTTACCAGTAGAGGTTGGGATGGTAGCGGTGCCAGCAACAAAAAGATTAACGTAGATATCGGTTCCACTATAGGCGTAAACGTAGCCAGGTAATGACGGCATTACTCGGGTCACGTTTGTTGGACAACAAGAGGTTTCGAACCAAGGACTTCGTTCCGCAGAAATCCCATTGTTAAAGGCCCATTTCCCATCGGAGGATAATGGATTCACGTAGAAAAAAGCGTCTCCCTGCATAGATACTCCGGAAAGGAATCCGTTATAAAGCGTTCTTTCAAGTAAATCTATGTACTTTGCATCACCATGCAAAAGGAACATCCTGTGGTTCCACATCATGTTAGCTATTGCGGCACAAGTTTCGGCATAAGCTTCGGAGTTAGGTAATTCAAAATCCTCACCAAAGGCTTCCCATTTATGCCTAGAGCCTATGCCGCCAGTTACGTATGTGCGTCCCTCAACGGCATTTGTCCAAAGAGCATCGAGCGCTTCAACGTAATCTTGGTCACCAGTAAGTGCAGCGATGTCAGTCATGGCGCTGTACATGTAGCCTGCCCTTACACAGTGACCGACAACTTCGCGCTGATCAATGACTGGTAGGTGATCCTGATGAACCCTCGGGTCGTCCGAATAGGAAGGGGGCCTATCGGGATGATCTAGATAACCACGCTGATCTAAGAAGAATTTAGCGAGATCAAGGTAGTGTTTTTCTTGAGTTTCGCGATAAAGCTTAACTAGGCCAATTTCGATTTCTTGATGGCCGTGGACGTCATTAATCTTTCCGGGACCAAAGGTATCGTTGATCAACTCAGCGTTTTTGATCGCAACATCCAGGAGAGTACGCTTACCGGTTGCTTGGTAGTGAGCAACGGCAGCTTCGTACATGTGCCCAACATTGTATAGCTCATGATTAATCGCCAGGTTTGACCAGCGCGTACTTCCTTCCTTCTCTGGAGTTACTGCTTCTGTATCTATCGTGCGGGCAGTATAGAGGTAACCATCCTCCTCCTGAGCGCCTGATATTTTTTTGATCAGCTCGTCTAGATAAGTGCTTAACTCCTTATCTGGGTGAAGATGGAGCGAATAAGCAGCACCTTCGATTACTTTAAAGACATCCGAATCGTCATAAAAAATTCCTTCGTGGGGTCCTTCCATCAGGCCAGCAGCTTTTGTGAAATTATCAATTCGGCCTGTCTCTTCGGATTTGGCAAAATTGAAGGGGATGCTTACTTCACGGTTAATTTTAAGGCGCGGTAACCAAAATTGGTCGTTGAATCGTACGCCTGTGAATAAAACTGTGGTAATGGGGTAGTCCATAGAAACCTCCTTTTCAAACTTATTTTTCGAGTGATTCTACCGTAATCTGTTGGGCCATTAGCTTCGCAAACGCCTAATAATGTCTCTTACAGCCTATTTTCATGTTGAGGTTCCTAAGAGTAGTGTTTTAGGCTAAATAAACAGTTTCATTTTGTTCTGCAGAATTGTAGATAGCTAGGGCGATCTCCAGTGAACGAATCCCGTCTTTTGCATTAACGTAAGGGTCGGTACCTTGGTTAATAGCGTGTACGAAAGCTTCAGCCTGTCGCCCAAAATTGTAATGCGGACCTAACTCTTCGCTTAACGTGTGGGTTTCGATGCGTTCAAGACGACTATCGCTACTCAGTTCGGCCCATTCGCGCGTCCGAAGCCTTAAAAGCCCATTACTACCGTAAATCTCAGTTTCCCAGAACTTGGGCTGAGCTCGGTAGAGAGGAGCGCTAGAAGTGAGGGTGGCGACTGCGCCGTTCGTAAAGTTCAAAAGGGCAGAGATGCTCGATTCGATTTCGCTACTTGAGTCAAAACGTGCAGCTTGGGCCGTTACAGACGCAACCTCGGATCCCATGAGCCAGCGGAGTCGGTCAAGGCCGTGGATAGAGCTGTACATTAGTACGCCTCCACCTGCTGCTGCTTGATTCTCTACCCAGCCACCTAAGTGAGGGCCACGCTGGCCCCCCATAGTTTCTCTTGCCACCATGGGTTTACCGATAGCCCCCTCATCGATCCATTGGCGGGCTATTTGTAGTTCTTCGCGGTACCTATGGACAAAACTAATAGTTAAACTTACATTAGCCCTATTACATGCTTCGACAATGCGCTTCCCATCCTCAAGGGTAATGGCTATCGGTTTTTCCATCAGTACGTGAATGCCTCTAGCAGCGGCTTCCTCAGCGGGCTCAAGGTGTAGATTGTGTGGCAACGCTACAACCAATATGTCAAGATCCATGTTTAGCATGTCCTGCCAATCGGTTACTGCACGGGCGCCGTATCGATCAGCTACTGAGGAGGCAAGCTCTTTGTTGAGGTCGGCTATCGCAACGATTTCGGCTCCTTCGGTCGTGGAGAACCCAACAGCGTGGTGGTCACCTGCCTGACCGGCTCCGGCAATTCCGACACGAAGACTCATTGTGAACTTCTATCCGTTTTAAGAATTGTCATGATGTGCCTCCTGTAACCAGTTTATGTAGGCCAGAACCCCTCTATAAAGGTCAAAATGAGGATACCAGCCTGTGTCGGCTTTAAGCCGTTGTAGGTCCATACCGGCACGGGCTTTGCTTGCCTCTAGTGTTATGTCTGCGCCCTCCGGTTCATCTGATTCTTGCCACTTGAATGTGGGAACGGCTTCACTTATTGCTTCTAGTGCAGTTTTAAGAGTCTCAGCTTGGTTACCGCCAACGTTATAGACGTTGTGGTTGAGCACTTCAACCTCTAAGAGTGATGCGAAAGCTTCCGCAACATCGGTAACATAGCAGTAATCGCGTGAGGTGGATGCTCCAAAAACGGTAATCTCTTTTCCATTCAAAGCTGCGTGAGCAGCTTGGTGAATACGAGATAGGCCGAGGCGAGAGCCAGTAGTTCGCTCCATCGGTCCGTACGCGGAGCCGAGTCTTCCTACAGCTACACTCATTCCAGTAAGCTCGCCATAGCGCCGACAAAGGTGTTCCGAAGCCTGTTTAGCAATCGTATAAATGTTGGTGATATCTAATGAGACTTCTTCTTTCTTAAGCGGTATTGGTGGTGCTGCGCCGTATATGCCACTTGAGCTCACAAATACTAGGCGCTTGACATCAGAAGAACGACCAGCCTCAAGCAAGTTCAACGTACCAGTAGCATTTACGTCGAATACTTTTGCTGGGTCAGAGTATTCTTCATCTGGCGTAGCAGTGACCGCGGCAGCGTGCAAAATGTGGGTAACGCCTTGGCTTTGCACGAGGTCCTGCATTCCCTCCCTATCAGTTACGTCACCTTTGACCCAATTAACCTGAGATCTATAGTTTCCCAAAAATGACAATGTGGTTTCATCTGGGGCGCGGCGGGTAAGTGCAATCACGCGCCAACCTACACTGGCTAGTCGGTATACAACATTTAATCCAACGAATCCCAAAGCCCCTGTTACCAGAACGCTCGATCTGCTTTTTTTCATCACAACTTAGTTTAACGTGCTTGTGAGTATTTCAGGTGTGGTTATTCTCTGCATTTTAGCGATCAGGTTTTCATGCGTGGATCAAGTACATCGCGTAGCCAGTCGCCCAATAGAATCATACCTAGAGTAGTCAGGGTGATGGCGATACCAGGAAAAGTAGATAACCACCAGGAGGTTGCAAGGTGATCACGACCATCAGCGAGCATTATTCCCCAGGTTACGGTCGGGGGTTGGACACCAAGACCGAGGAAGCTCAATGACGATTCAGCAATAATCACGGTGGCGATTTGCAGAGTTGCAAGGACAATGATCGAAGCCGTAACGTTCGGCAGGACGTGCTTATATATCACGCGAAAAGAGACCTGTCCCAGTGCATTTGCCGCCTCGACATATTCGAGATTCTTGACAGAAAGCACTTCTCCTCGCACTACGCGGGCAAAGACAACCCAATTTGCAAGACCAAGTACGACCACGAGAATTAATATGCTATTACCGCCACTTGTTCCTACCACCCCGACGACAGCGAGGGCCAGTAAGATGAACGGGATGGCCATAAAAGTATCAATAACTCGGGAAATGAAACTATCAACTAAACCACCAATGTAGCCACTAATTAAGCCTAAAGTCACGCCCATTAATAGCGAAATACCAACGCCTATCACACCTACCGCTAACGAGATACGCGTACCGAAAATCAACCGGCTAAGAAGATCCCGGCCGAGCTGATCAGTGCCGAGAAAATATCCGGGTTCACCCCCAAGCCAACTTGGGGGCAACAAACGCCCTTTAAAATTGAAGGCTGTCGGATCATGGGGTGCAAGCAGGGGGGCTCCGACCGCTAGAATCACAGCGCCTGCTACTAAAACAAACCCAAGCAGTCCCACAGGACTGCGCAATAGACTTCTTACCCACCTAAATCGTGGGGGCTTGCGAGACGCTGCCTCAGCAGAAAGGTCAGTAGCGGGCATCAGCTGTACCGGATGCGGGGATCAAGATAGGCATAAAGAATGTCTACCACTAAATTAGTGAACATAATCACCAGGGCGAAAACCATCACACCAGCCTGTACTACCGCAAGATCACGTAGAAGCACCGAACGAAGTAGCAGGCGCCCCATGCCAGGCCAAGCAAAGACTTCTTCAATAATTACTGATCCGCCTAATAGCCAGGCCATTTGCAGACCAAATACTGTTACTACTGCAATCAATGCGTTGCGTAAACCATGGCGCAGGATAACCGTCCACTTTTTTAAACCCTTAGCGTGGGCAGTTGTCATGTAGTCCCGCCGCATTACTTCAAGCAGGCTTGACCTCAGCACTCGAGCTAAGGTTGTAGCGATACTTGTTCCAAGCGTAATGGCCGGCAGGATAATTGATACTAACTCGAGCCGACCTGAGGGCGGTAACCACCGGAGTTGCACCCCCACCACTAAAATAAGCATTATTCCAATCCAGAAGTTCGGCATTGCACGGCCCAGTGTGCTGCTTGTAGTTACTAAGAAGTCAATCCATGTGTTTTGGTAAACCGCAGACAATATGCCAGCCGGCGCTGCAATCAGAAGAGCAACTACAATGGAGGCAAGTGCTAATTCTAAAGTTGCAGGAAGACGGTCAATTACAAGTGGCATGGCTGGCTCTTTAAATCTTAAGGAATCTCCGAAATCCCCTCGGATGATTAGGCTGAATTGTGTGAAGTACTGTTCAAGAAATGGCTTATCAAAGCCGTAAGCCTCACGGACAAGTTGAACTTCCTCCTCAGTCGCATCCGGTTCCACCATGTGCGCTACGGGATCACCACCGACACGAATAAGGATAAACAGGACCACAGTGAGTCCCAGAAGAGGAGGGATCATTTGGAAAAGTCGGGAGAGAAGATAGCGAGTCACGATTTATCTTTCAAGAATCTATTATATATAAAGATTTTGTAGTGATTGCGGGAGCGAGGGAAAAACCCTCGCTCCCGCATCGACTTCATAAAGCTAGGCGAAATGTTGAACTCTCAAGAGATCCACATTTTAGCCTAATAGCTTAGCGGTTCAGTACAGCGTCACCCATCCAGAGGAAGCCGTCAAGTGGCATGCTCCACTCAAGATCTGATGTACGACCCATTGCATCCTTCATCTGGTAAAGGGGGATCATAATCGCTTCTTGTAGCACGATATCGAAGACTGCACTCATTTGGGCACCACGTTCGACTGGGTCCATGTTAACCGCACCAGCTTGGATTAAAGCTTCAGCTTGGTCGGCTCTTGAGCCTTCCCAGCCAGTTCGGAATCGACGGCCTTCTTCGAACGAACGAACAGCGATCCATGGATCAAAGAACGAGTTTCCTAAGGCATCCATGTAGATTTCTTCGTTCTTGTTGGGGCGGTAAATCTGCTCACGGAAGGTAGTCACGTCGAGAACCTGAAGGTCAATATTAAGACCGACGGCTTCTAACATGGCTTCGAGAACTTCGCTGACTTCCTTCTGCATGAGCCAGGAAGTGCTGCTGTGGAAGGTTAGTTCCTCACCATCGTAGCCAGCTTCAGCAAGTAAATCCTTAGCTCTTTGAGGATCATAAACACCTACTTGGTTGTAGTGTAGGGGATCCCAGCCTAAGGTTGGCGGTGTGAGACGAGACAAGGTTGGAATGCCAAGTCCGCCGACAACATCGATCAGGGTCTCGCGATCGATGGCATAGCTTATTGCTTGGCGGATGCGGACATCCGAAGTAGGTCCTTCCCAGTCAGGCAGATCTTCCGAACCACCCTGCCGGAGCGACAGTAGCATTACCCGCGTGGTCAGGAACTCTTCCGTCGAAGTTCCGTCGTTGGCATTGATGCGATCCCAATCCTGAGGAGGCACACCTACCGAAAGATCGATGTCGCCAGTGAGGAGGTTAGCAATCCGGGTGGAAGTCTCCGGAATGGACCGCCAGATGATCGTGTCGATGTCAGGCTTGCCATGCCAGTAGCTCTAATTAGCTGCAAGGACTAAATTATCATCTTGGTCATAGCTGACCAAACTGTAAGGTCCAGTGCCGACTGGGTGGTAGTCGCCATCACCCACAGGGGTCATTGCTGGGCCTGCGCCAGGCGCTTGGATGCCGCAACCGGTGCCAGCCATTTTACTGAGGAAGGCAGGTTGGGGCTTGTCAGTAATGATATCGACCTCATATGGTCCATGAATCACCACGTCAGTAATGAACGCCCATTGACCGAAAGTGATGAATTCGGCCCTTGAAGCATTCGTAATTCGCTGATAGGTCCATTTAACCGCATCGGCGTTGAATTCCTCGCCGTTGTGGAAGGTTACGCCCTCCCGGAGCTGCATACGCCAAGTGGTTGGATCGATGTTCTTCCAAGACGTGGCGAGCCAGGGCTCGAAATCAGCTGTTGCGCGATTACGCCAAACGAGGCAATCGAACAGGTTCATATGGATCCAGGTTGCTGCAATCGCCCAATCACGTGGCGGGTCAAGCAACGATGGTAGTTCATTCATACCGATAGTTAGAGTCTTCTGCGCCTGTGCGTTACCGAACAGGAGCAGGACAGCTAGGGCGACTAACCCCAAGCCGGTCACTCTTTTTATAACGAGCTTCATCAAAGCAGCCTCCTTAAATGGCTTGTTGCTAAATAGTTTATGGCTTATAGAGTTTAGCACGGAAATTTGTTTTTAGCGAAAATTCCCTTAAATATTGGCTTAAAACACCTCCCAAAGTAATTAACGATAGGTTTCGTTTGCAGTGGTGTAGGTTTTTACTTTAGCAGGATCGAGATCAACACCAAAACCAGGTTTTTCGGGCACCCTGAGAACTAAACCATCTGGTTCGAAGGGTTCAGTTAGAAGCGTGTCTTTCAGGTACGTAAAAGGTGATGGCCACCGTACACAAGGGAAGGCTACTGCAACGTGGGCAGCCATAGCAGCAATAACGTCAAAATAAATAGCAATTGATAACGACAAGCCAGCTGCTTCGAAAATCGATGCAATCTTCACCACGTTAAGGAGCCCACCATGTTTAGTGATCTTCATGAGCGCCAAGCTGGCGGCCTTACGGCGGACTACCTCTATCGAATCCGGTGGGGCGTAGATTGCTTCATCAGCCATAATTGGCGTGTTGAGCCTCCGCGCTAAGGTACTCATGTCGTCAAGATGGGCGACAGGTTGTTCAACCGTACCAAGTCCACCAATAGCTTCCATCTCACTCAAAGCCGGAATTGCTTGATGAAGGGTATAGCCGGTGTTTCCGTCAGCCTGGATGACGGCGCGACCGTTCACGGCCTCGGCGACAGCGCGAAATCTAGCAACGTCTTCTTTCGGGTCTAGACCAATTTTCATCTTCAGAACGGGGAAAGCTTGCTGAGAAAGGATGCTATCGGCTTCATTGGCCATCCGCTCGGGCGTATCGTGATGAACAAAGCCCATTAAGTCAACACCACTCCGAACCTTACCACCGAGTAGTTGATAAACCGGGACCCCTAAAGCTTTGCCTTTCAGATCCCACAAGGCCATTTCCACTCCCGCATGTGATGACCAGTGGTCCGGTAACGCCGTCTGCATCTTGGCGTAGAGCCGCTCGATGTCGAAGGGTTCCTCACCAACAATTACAGGTGCGAGGTGCGTGTGAATGTTGACCGCAATTCCTTCCGCCGTTTCTCCGTAAGAACGTGGCGCCACAGCCGTTTGTCCAATACCAGTTTTTCCCTCACTCGTAACTAGTTGGACTAGCACAGTGGTGGCAAAGTCACCACTGCCGTAGGAAGTGGTGAGTGTATCTACCCGGGGCAGTCGGACGACATTCGTCTTTACTTCGATTATCTTCACGTGTATTCCTTCCGACAGCGTTGCTTCGTTAAAGGCGTTTCAGGGATTACGGTAGAAAGGTACATACCTCAATGATCCTTAGGCGACGCGATCTCAATTCCGTAGTCTCGGTAGGCGCCCTCTGGAGTTACGTAGCCAAGCGCCACATCCCTTACGACCAATTCTCTCTCTCTTTCTTTAACGTCGCCGAATCCCGCGCCTCCTGGCATTCTCATTTCAATTTCGTCTCCTGGACCGAAAGCCAGGATGGGGAACTCTTCTAACACTTTCCCATTGAAACGCACCTCACCTGTAGTCCCCACTGAGCCGCCGTCAAGACCGGGAGGTGCACAAAAAATTTTGTCGGGTCGGACTCGGGCATTGTAAGTTACGTCTGCAACGTTCCGGACTGTCATGACCTGCCCAACCCCTCCGCGGCGCCTACCTGGCCCTGCGGAGTCAGGCAGAAGCTCCTTGTTGAGGAACAGGACCGGCGACCGCAATTCCATAATCTCGACTGGAGTAACTACACTGTTGTGGGGAAAAGCGACGGGAATTAACCCGTCCAGGCCCTGCATCGCCCCGCGTCCTCCGTGAGGAAGAATGTGGGCACTAAAAGTGCCGTAGCCTTCGGAAGTACCACTTACGCTAAACGGCCAGATGGAACCACTACCAGCTTGAGCCTGTTCTCCCAGAACAGGCCACACTGCTCCAAAGATTACCTGGTTAATGTTGTTAGTAGTTTTGGCGCGGGCGCGCACCGGGTGAGGGAAGGTTGTATTCAAAATGCTTCCTTCAGGTGCACTTACATGGATTGGTCTAAAAAGAGCTTCATTATTGGGAACTTCCGCAGCTAAAGCACACTTGAAGGGGTACATTGTACTCGAGAATGTCACGTTATAAACGCAATTTATTGCAGCCGTTGGGGTTTGTGGAGACGTGCCAGCGTAATCCACGTAAATGTCGGTACCGCGAATTTCGACTGTTGCGTGCAAGTGTACAGTGTCAATGTACCCGTCAATGTCAAGCCCAAACTCATGCTTCCCATCGGGGAGCTCACCTATTTTACGTCGTAGGAGAGCTTCAGAACGCTTAAGTATTTCGTGAGAAAGACCTTCTAGGCTTTCCATGGCGTAGTCATCAAGGAATTCCTTGACCCTACGAGCACCAACCATGTGGGTACCAACAATAGCTCGGAGGTCACCAAGCACAAGGTCGGGAACCCGGCAATTATTCCCAATTATCTCAAATAGAAGCTCGTTCTCTTCACCCGCCTCGTAAAGTTTCGTTGGTGGCAACCTAAGGCCTTCCGTGAACACGTCAGGCGCAACAATGTCACCGTCATGACCACCCACGTCGGAGAGGTGAGCAATAGTTCCCATGAATGCCACCACTTTGCCTCGCCAAAAAATTGGTGTAATTAGTGCGTAATCCGGAAGATGACCCGCTGCAAGCCAAGCATCATTGGTTACAAGAACATCCCCCTCTTGTAATGTTTCAAGTGGATACTTTTCTAGTAAAATTTTCGCTGTTCTGGGCAAAATGACGCAAAAGTCAGCCGGACTAAAACTCGATTGGCATAGTGACGAGCCCTGGCCGTCCAAAAGAATACAAGCGAAGTCGTGACTCTCTCCGACTATTGTCGAGAAAGAGGTCCGGATTACTGCATTGTCAACCTCGTCCATGATGGCAATCAGGCGCTGCCATTGGATCTCGAGAGTGACAGCATCAATGTCTGTCCCAACTGTTTTAGTCATCTTCTCCTTCTAGGTGCGCTAGTATCTAAATTCAGATTCAATTTTAGAGCCCAACGCTAACATACGAGTAGCTTCAAGTCAAAGCCCGGTAGCTCAGGATTAACGTCTGTGACGCTAACTATTCACCCTTACAAAACTCCAATACAGAGTATTTGGGAAAGTAGCAAATCCTAAAAGTAGTTATAGCCAGCGCCTGTACCAGTCCAAGTAACGTTCTATGCGAAAGGCTCGGTGCCAAGGCCTGCCATTCCTAGATAGTTCATGCGTCTCGTTAGGAAAGCGTACCAACTCTGTGGGTACTCCTAATCGTTTAAGTGAGATATATAGTTGCTCGCCGTTTCCTACAGGGCAACGGTGGTCAAGTTCGGAATGAACAACCAGTGTTGGGGTTTTGATTGAACCCACATAATGAATTGGTGAGCGCTCAAGGTAGATGTCCGGGATTTCCCAAGGTACTTTCCCGTCAAATTCGGTTTTATCTAACAAAAAGCCAATGTCCCCTGTCCCGTAGAAAGCGTTTCGGTTAACAAGGCTTCGGTCAACCACTGCTGCCTTGAACTCCGGGTGGCGGGCAATGATCCACGTGGCCATGTAACCCCCGTAGCTACCGCCTGAAACGGCGAGACGTTTTGGATCGAGGAAGTCGAACTTCGCCAGGGCGTCCTTAAGGAAAGCCATGTTGTCCTCATAGTCAAGGTCACCCCACTTACCACGGGTCGCTGCAGAGAACTCTTGTCCGTAACCGTAGTTTCCTCGTGCATTGCAGTTGAGCACGGCGTAACCTTGGGCGGCATAGGTTTGCCATTCGTGTACGAAAACGCTAGCGCGCATTCCCCCTGGCCCTCCACCGGTATATAGGATCACTGGGTAACGCTTACCCGCCTCGTAACCTACTGGCGGCATAACCCAACCGTCCACCTCTACGCCACTCGACTCTGAACGGAAGCGAATCGGTTCGCACAGTTCCAACTCATCCAGTAACGTGGAGTTGACATCAGTAACTTGTTGTAAGGACGTTGAATCAACAACCTCGTAAAGATCACAAGGGTGGACGCTAGTCGTGATGAGAACCACCCGCCTCTTTCGAGTCATATCGGTAGAGAAGGCGTATACAGCACAGTCACCTTGAGTTAGGCGGGTAAGGTTTCGGGAAGTTATGTTGAACTCAGCCAGGTGGACTTCCCCACCCTCATTTGCTAACACCAACAAGCTTTTGCCATCCGGCAGCCAGACGGGACCGTCATCGCCACCGTACCGTCGCAAATCCTGATTCCGAGAGTAATCCCCGAGACTTACTTCTAGGTGTTCGGAGACACACTCACCAACTCCAGAAGAAACATCCACGAGCCACAGTTTCTGGATTCCATAGTGTCCCAGTGTCGGATCATCGTGTCCGCAAACGGCGAGAGTGGAACCGTCAGGAGAAAACGCGAGGTCGTTACTACGCATGTCTTCTAGTCCAAATAGCTCCCTGGGCTCAACAGGTTCGTTAGATGTTGCGTCTACAAGGTAGATAAACAGTTTGCGTTCAAATTCGAAGTCAGGATCTAGGTTGCCAGCTATTGCTAGGGTACTCCCGTCAGGACTCCAGGTGGGAGAGGTGTACTCGGAGCGACCGGATGTTAGAAGTACGGGACTTTGTGCAACACCAAGCTTCGGGTCGAATGGTACTCGGGCGACATGTCGATAGTGACTACCGAGAAGTCCCAAGGCGTCTGATTTCCAACGGATTCGATCGACGACCAAAACATCCCGATTAAATCTTTCGAAAGGATCGAGATCGGTAGGGGGTGGCTTTAGAGGTTCCAATCCCTTTTCTGGGTCTATTAAAGTAGTGAAAGCGATTTGTGTACCGTCAGGTGACCAATGTGGTTCTGATGCTCCGCCAGCCAGCGAAGTGAGTTGGGTGGATTCTCCGCCTGAGGAGGAGATTGCGAAAAGTTGTGGTAAACGTCCACGAAACGAGGTTGCCTCTGCTACTTCTGAGTCGCTTTCGGGGGCAGTAACTGAAGCTAAATAGGCAACGGTTTGGCCGTCGGGTGACCAGCGCGGGCGGGTGTCCTGACCACCGCCGGAAGTGAGTTGCGTGGTTACGTTACTACCAAGATCAGTAACATGCACGTTCGACCGGTACCTGTTGGTTTCAGGATCCATCCACGTTTTCACCCAAGCGACACAGGTGCCGTCTGGGGAGACCTGAGGGTCGTCAACCATCGTAAAACTGAACAGGTCCCGTGAGTTGATGCGCCGTTTTTGAGTCATGCTTCCTCCCTCGTTACTCTCAATTGGTTTTGCGAAAAGCGTACCGCTCGTAAAGCAGATCAACACGTTCGTTAGAAAAAATAAATTCGACAGGTGAACTGCGGCCGCTCGAGAAGGTAGTAAAAAGGGCGTGATCTTCAGTTACTGATTCTGGTGTCAGCCATACCTTACGGTCCTCATTGAACATCCAGATTGACAATTCTAAATTATCTCCCCGACGGTGCACTTCGGCTTCCATTGTGTCACGGAATGAGCGGTACGAACCAGTCAGGCGTTGTAGCAGTCGATCAAGTTTAATGAATGGCAGGTCTTCAAAATCTAAGCCCAGGCCGTGGGCAATAGCAGCTAAAGTCAACTGCCGCATTGGGTAGCCATGACCGTTGGTCTGGAGTACAACCCCGAGTCCTTCCTTCGGGGCAAACGCGATGTGACCGGTACTGCCCATGACTCCTCCCCCGTGTCCAGCAACATTGATGCCTAGGAAATCTTCTTGCAGGTAGAGTCCCAGTCCAAATCGTTCTATCGAGCAAGACCCTCTCTGGTTAGGGAATAAATTAGTCTCTGAAGCGGTCATTTCCACAGCAGGTGTTTGCATCAAAGAGAGCGATTCGCTTTCGATAATCTGAACGCCATCTTCCGTAATGCCGTCGTTCAAAAGCGCCAATGTGAGTTTTGAGAGGTCTTCAACGGTGCTTACGAGGCCGCCAGCAGCAGGAATATCGCTGTAAAGGTTGCTGCCAACGAAGAGTTTGTTATCGCGGTCCCTCATGTAAGGGGTAACGCGATTCTCGTCCTGCTCTACAATTTTTCTTTCGAAGTGGCTTCTTTTCATGTCAAGCGGCTCAAGCAGAGCTTGCTTTATGTACTGTGTGTAGGGCACTCCTGAGGCAGCCTCGATGATTGCTCCAAGTAAGACATAGCCCTCGTTGAGATAAGCCCAGCGTTTTCCTGGTTCTGAATGGATCCAGCTTTCGGAACCGGCCATGAATGTCAGCAGGTCAGCCGTGCTGCCGATGGGATAACCTTCGGTGTGCCAGCGGCGTGACATCTTAGATTCGGAGAAACCAAGGGCTGGGATGCCACTTGAGTGAGAAAGAAAATGACGGATCCGGATAGGCTCATCACGTGCTAGGAGCGGGATTCCTAGGTAGTCACCTACTGGATCTTCGAGGTCGAGTTTGCCCTGTTCCCGGAGCTGCATGACGGCTAACGCCGTAAACACTTTCGTCACACTACCGATACCGAACATGGTTTTTTCAGTTGGCGTATTTCGGCGGTCTAAGTTCGTGAACCCCATTCCGCGTTGGTGAACAACTTGTCCTTTTTCGATCAAGGCGAAAGCCAAGCCGGGAAGTCGAGTAGTAACCATTTTCTCGAGCACGAAAGCTTCCAAGGTCGCCGGTTTAGAAAAGCCAGTAGACATGAGGTTACTCGAAGTTCTCGCGATGAGGAATGTCAAGCCATTTTTTCTCTTCCCAAGATCGTTTCACTGTAGCTACCAATTGGTGTAATCGGTGGGCATCAGCAAAGTTAGGGGCAAAAGACTTACCGTTAAGCCAACAATCGCGGAAGTGGGCAAGCCCGTGTGCAATGTTGTACCCGGCGCTACCTACCTCTAGATCCCCTGCTCGGTGTAGTTCTTTGGGAATGTCTAGTTGGGTTGGGGCGTTATCGTTTTTACGCATTCCTGAAAGAGTAACGGGGCTATAAGAAACATAATAGGGCGTTGTTGCGGTTATTTGTCCCTCCTCGCCATATATCTCTAGCCGGAAGCCTATCTGTTCAGTCGTGACGTTGCTGACGTTGGCTGTCCCACTAACCCCGCTTTCCATTTTTGCTTGATAGCTCACTGTATCTCGGGCGGTCCACCGGAACGCTTCTCCGGTGTCAGAATAAATATCCTCAGGATGAAGCGTCTCGGCACAACCCGCTAAAGATACTACTGGCCCCAGTACAGACTCGAGGGTGTCAGTTGCATGCGAGCATGCTACGCCCAAAGCCCCACTGTGTTCTTCCTCCATGGCCGACCACCAGTGGTCCGACCTTACTGGAAAGCGAGGAAGGAGGTGGGACATTCGGAAGAACAACGGGCGTCCAACGTATCCCTCCTCTAACAGTTGTTTCAGGTAAATAATGCCAGGTGCATGGCGCCCTTGAGTGCCGACAGCAGTAAGAACTCCAACTTCCCTAGCCAGCCTAGAGAGGGTCTCAGCTTCATCTGAGTTGAGTCCGAGTGGCCATTCGCAGTACACCATCTTTCCTGCCTTGAGGGCTGCCCAGGACACTGGGTAGTGCGATCGGACAGTGATGGAAACAATGACTAAATCAACTTCGGGGTCCTTGGTTAGGGAATCGATACCTACGTGGTAACGCTTAGCCCCGTATCGCTCAGCTGCAAGTTGAGCAGTTTCTTCGCGTGTGGTGCAAACTGCAGTTAATTCAAACTCAGGTCCAGATAAAATTGCGGGTATATGTGCTCGGGCGCCGAAACCACGAGCGTGGCGATCGGCACCGACGAGACCGATACGGAGAGGACGATTAGGCGACATAATCTCGTTTACAGATCAGCTGTATATTGAGTGACTTTATCCCAGTCGAGCTCAACACCCAAGCCAGGCGCATCTGGCGCTCGCAGGTCAAGTCCTTCAGGTTGGAATGGGGTATCGACAATTGTGTCATTCAGGTCTGTGGCTGGCGAAGGCCAAGTGACACAAGGGAGCGCTGCGGCAAGATGAGCGGCAGCTACTGCAATTAAATCGTAGTAAATAGCAATGGATAAGGATAGGCCGGCTGCCTCAAAAATCATGCCGATCCGGTGGACATTCTCAAGGCCACCATGCTTACTGATCTTCATCAACGCGACGGTAGCGGCTTTACGCCGGACTACCTCTATAGCGTCATCGGGAGCGTAAATCGCCTCATCAGCCATGATTGGAGCATTAAGCCTATTAGCTAAGTCAGCCATATCTTCGATCCGTTTCACGGGTTGCTCAGCTGTGCCAAGGGAGCCTATGGCTTCCATTGCCATCAGGGTTGGTACTGCCTCAGCGATGGTGTACCCGATGTTGCCATCAGCCTGAATAACTGCTCGCCCATCTATTGCTTCCGCCACAGCTGCGTATCGTTTGAGGTCTTCCTTCGGGTTGATCCCAACCTTCATTTTTAATACAGAGTAGGGATGTTCCTGAAGAATTTGGTCCGCCTGTTCAGCCATGCGCTCAGGGGTGTCGTGGTGCACGAAGCCCATGAGCGTAAGTCCCTGTCTAACCCTACCGCCGAGGAGTTGATGAACGGGTACTCCAAGGGCTTTACCTTTCAAATCCCATAGAGCCATATCGACTCCTGAGTGGGAAAAAGTATGGTCAGGTAGGGCAGCTTGCAATTTACGATTAAGGCGCGAAATATCGAAGGGATCCTCACCAACTATGGCAGGTGTCAGATGTGCTCGCACATTAGCGATCATGCCCTCAGCCGACTCACCATAAAAAGGAGCGTCAACCGAGGCCTGACCAAGGCCTGTTACCCCCTCATCAGTTTTGATTTGTACAAGAACTGTCGTGGCCCAATTTTCGCTACCGTATGAGGTTGTTAGCTGAGCGGTCCTCGGGATACGGATCACGTTTGCTAAAACTTCAGTTATTTTCACGAGTATTCCCCCTAAAAATTTTAAAACCTGATACCGGAATAGATGCTAATACCAAAATTTAACAGTTATAGTGTACTCACGTCCAAAGGTTGTTTTGACAACCATGTGGTTCGTTAGCCTTGGAATCGCCACCCTAATTCAGGGATATTTCTGATTTCCGCCAGGCCAGGGAGTGTCCAAAATGAGTAATAACCAACGGGATGTTGTCCCTTCAAAAGCTGATGGCCCAAATTATCGTTTTGGGTTCGATATTGGGGGCACGTTTACAGACTTTGTCCTAATAGACGCGTCGACTGGTGAGATTTCGAGTTATAAGACTTTAACGACGCCAGCTGACCCGTCACGTGCAGTGATGGAGGGCTGGGAGGAACTCCTTCA
>PAMQ01000009.1 GCA_002707365.1 Trueperaceae bacterium | reverse complement strand
ATGATGGGACCAAACTCTGTGGATCGCCACTCTCCTTCTAAACTATCGCCACCTTCTACTTCAACCTCGAGCACAACAAAGGACTCTCCCTCTACCGAGAAGGCTCTAATTNCAGCCAATTGTTGCGGAATNCCAGGTTCAACATGAAATTCATANNTTAGTATNCTTACTTCTTCTGGGAGGCTATNAGATTCAAAGGTAGGTTTTGGTATCTCTANCNNGGGAAGATTAATCCGAACACCGATANTTCCNTCTACAGGATTACCTGGTGCAGGGAATTGATCAATTATTCCTTCTGGAAGGTCAGAAATATATACGAACTCGATCGANAGTTNAGTNGAGGAGNCNACTTTCCGTGCTTCTTCTTCGCTTAATCCAATGAGGTTTGGTGCGGATCCAGGTACAGCTTCTCGTGCTTGCGGTTTAGTCACTAAAAGTCTCAGGCGGGAATTATGAATAGGGATAGGCTGGTAGGGTGGTAAGGACTGAGTTACAACAACGTCAGTGATCGATCCGGANTCNACTCGATCGATCACNATNTTGTCAGGTTTAAATCCTGCCGTTTCCGATAGAAAAAGTGCGTCTTGAAGATGTAGGCCGGTAAGGTTAGGCAGGAAGGTAGCTTCGAGCAATGGTCCATCGCTAACCAAAATGTCAACGGCCTGGCCTCGACCGACACTTTTTCCCGGCGGTAGTCGTTGCGCTGTGATTATGCCAGACTTAATGTTTTGCGGGAGACGAGCTATAGAACCTAATACGAGATTGGCGTCAAGTAATCGTTCTGTGGTCTCACTTGGAAACACTAGCCCTATCAGGTTGGGNACCTCAGTTNGCTCCATTTTGTCAGCTGGCAGTGCAAAGTTTACTAATATAGTTCGTCCCGGCCGAATTTGATCCCCTGCTGAGGGTTTCGTCTTAACGACGGTATTTGCAGGAGCAAGAGAGGTAACAGGATCTGCTATTAACCCAAGACCGATATCCTGTAGGGTTGCGGTCGCCTGTTCCAGTGAGAGCCCTTTTAGATCTGGGACAATGACAATTGAATTGTTGGTACGGCGGTTGAATCCTGCCATTAAGACAAAGATTGCTATTAANGTTAGAACAAGACTAATACTCCAACTTGTTACCCAGTTAGGAAAGCTTCTAGCTGTTTTTCCCTCAACAATAGAGTTAGCAACTTTAATGGGGGAAGGTTGGCCGTCAAAAGAGACGTCGTAAATTCGTATATGCCCATCGTCTNACCGTACGTCTACTAGTTTCGGAGGTAAATNAAGGNGGTGCAGTATTTCAAGTAGCCTTGCATCAGGTTCAACTTGGCGGTTTTGAGGTTGTTTCCAAACTACATAGTGGGCACCAGGCCTAGAAACGACGTCGTAAAGGGCAGCCAGTCCTAATTGATTAAGTTGCCGTAATGTCCGGCGATAGGATTCAAACCGTTGTTCCTGTTCTACTGTGATTTCGTACCAAATAATGCGGACNGGACTTCCGTCAGGAGCCGTTGCTTCAAACTGGGCTTGCTTCTCCCCCAAAGCTTTCCGGTTAATGATTTCGTAGGTGCCATCTAGTAGGGCCACAATCACTCCCCTGCCGACGGAAATAACATGCCTACAAAATACCCCGAGTGAAATGATATTCGCATCGAGTCATATGGAGAGAATAATTAAAATTTCTTCTTTAAAGCTTAGCTTCCGGGTCCTTCTGGAGCCGGTCTTGTATCGATAGGGGGAACAGGGTGCTCTGCTTCTACTTGGCGTTTTCGTTCTTCCTCTTCTAGCCGTTTNCGTTCTAGTTCTGCAGCGGCTTGTACCTCTGCTTCNGCCTTGTCTGNTTCATCAATGATCCAGTCTATAATTTCTTCGGCCTGGGAGCCTGACGCTGCTTTTTCGAATGCAGCTTCGATAAGTGAACCGTCGATTGTTTCCCGTTTAAGCAAGGCGGAAGCAGTGGCTTCAACCGCGACCCAATTATCCTTTAACACCATTTGCGTCCTCTGGTAAGCCGACTCAAGGATATTAGTGACCTGTTCCTCTAACTCCCGAGCCGTTTCTTCACTAAAGTCTTTACGTCTAGAAATCTCGCCGCCAAGAAATACAGGCCCCTGATCTGAACCCCAAGCGAGGAATTCCTGTCCTCCCATGCCCAAATCGAGGACCATCTGTTTAGCCATCTCAGTAGCTTGTTTAAGATCGTTTGAAGCGCCACTAGAAATAGTACCAGTAATATGCTTTTCTGCTACTCTCCCTCCGAAGGCAACAACTAATTGCTCCGTAAATTTCTTGACATCGTGGAACATCTCTTCTTTCGATAGTGGTGCCATGAAACCACCAGCTCCCCCGCGGGGGAGGATGGTTACCTTGCGGATGTTACCTAGGTCTGGATGTGCAGCAAAGGCTATTGCATGGCCAGCTTCGTGGTAAGCAAGGATTTTGCGCTCAGTTTCTGTTGGTACCAGGCTGGCTCGGCGAAGACCAAGAGTAATCCGGTCAAGGGCTTCATTAAAATCAGTCCAGAAAATAATTTGCATGCCACTTCGCGCAGCNACCAAGGCTGCTTCATTAGCTAGGTTTTCGAGGTCTGCTCCTGAAAACATCGGAGTCGCTTCAGAAAGCCTCTTGAGGTCAACATCGTCGCCGATAGGCTTATTTCGTACGTGGACTTTGAGGATTTCCTGACGCTCACTTTGTGTTGGTAGTCCGATAGTGATCTGGCGGTCAAATCGNCCAGGTCGAAGTAGAGCTGGGTCAAGGATATCTGGGCGATTAGTTGCTGCAATTATTATGACCGAAGTATCTTTTTCAAAACCGTCCATTTCGGACAGAATCTGGTTCAGCGTCTGCTCCCGTTCATCGTGGCCGCCACCTATGCCTGCACCACGACGACGACCGATCGAGTCAAGCTCATCAATAAAGATTATGGCGGGGCTCGATTTTCTTGCATCGTCAAATAAGCTTCTGACACGACTAGCGCCGACACCGACAAACATCTCCATAAACTCAGAAGCGCTCACTGAAAAGAAAGGCACGCCGGCTTCTCCGGAAACTGCTCGGGCGAGTAGAGTCTTGCCGGTACCTGGAGGGCCAACAAGTAGTACGCCTTTAGGGATTTCTGCTCCGATACTGAGATATTTCTGGGGACTTTTGAGGAAGTCAACTACCTCTTCCAACTCTTGTTTGGCTTCTTTGTGGCCAGCTACATTATCGAAACTGGTTTGTACCTGGTTTTCGCGGCCATAGGTTTTGGCACGAGATTGGCCAAATTGCATCACTTGGTTAGGTCCACCTTGTGCACGCATAAAGATGAACCAGAAGAACGCAATTAAGATGACGATGGGGAGGATAGATATAGCAAAACCGATCCACTGTGGGGGATTTCTAATCGATACCGAAGGGACGTTTGCCTCAAGACGTTGTAATAAAGAATCAGTGATTACCGCGGTAGTTCTAAATGAATTGATTGAACGCGGTTGTCCATCTACATCTACCTGGGTTGCTTCTCTAAGGTTTCCTTCAATGTTCCCGTTGTTACGTTCTACGGTAACTTTAGAAACTCGACCTTCATTAAGCAAGCGAGTAAAGGTGGAAAAATTAATATCCCGCCGGTTTGATCCACTAGAAGTGAACTGATTGACAACGAAGATTGTCAGTATAATTAACATTACTAGCAGCCATGGGTTGAACGGTCGTCTCAAAACAAGCCCCCTTAGTGAAGACAGGAGGTGTCGTTCGCAAGAACTTTTACACCCCCGCCGAGTAGGAATAGGGTAGCACCTCCTACTAACGATGACCTGTAATGTAAGGGACCATGACCCAAATATGTTTCGAAGTTTTTAGATTTAAATTTGTGAATCTGCAAAACCTAAACGGAGTCTTTTGTGGATGGTAGGCGATCTGCTAACGATTTAAGCACAAATCAAGCGAAATGAGACTAGAATGTTGAGTGTGACCTATAGTCTTTGTACCCGTCTTGATTCCCGAATAATTGTTCTGGAAGGTAGCTTAAGCAAATCTTCGTTGATTCAGGTCTCGGTATGCAATCAATGATTGATCTTCTCGATTTAAGTCCGGGATCTTTACCGATTCCAGTGGCAGATGAACCATACAGGAGGGATCAACTGCTGGATTGGATATACCGTCAAGGTGTAGATCAATACGATGAGATGACCAATCTGCCCCGGGTGTGGCGGGAGACTCTTGCGTCGCAATTTCGATTGGTCCCGTTTAAGGATGTTGAGCGGTTCCCTTCCCGTGATAATTCAGTTCGTTATTTATTTACACTCTCTGACGGTAAGCAGACTGAGGCCGTTTATATGCCGTATGCCAACAGGAAGACAGTGTGTATTTCTTCGATGGTAGGTTGTCCGGCAGGTTGCTCTTTTTGTGCAACGGGGGCCCTGGGGTTTCAACGTAATCTCTCTCAGGCTGAGATAGTAGGACAGTTTTTAGTTGTTGCCAAGGGGGAAGGCATAGCTCCTCTTGAAATTCGTAACGTTGTCCTCATGGGTATGGGAGAGGCATTACTAAACTTCGACAATGCGCTTGGTGCAATCCGGGCCCTGATTCACCCAAATACGTGTGCTCTTTCGCCTCGCAGGATTACTCTTTCAACGGTTGGATTCCCGGCTAAGATAGTGAGGCTTGCTGAAGAAGGACTTCCTTTGGTATTGGCTGTGAGCCTTCATGCGCCTGACGATGCAACGCGGATGCAGATTATTCCGACAGCCCACGCATACCCAATCGCGGAAATAGTGCAATCGCTTCACACGTGGCAGGATACGGTTGGTCGGCGAATCACTATCGAATATACGATGCTCAAGGATGTTAACGATTCTGCTTGGCAGGCTAAGTTGCTCGAAAGGCGTTTACGGGGACTTCGGGTTCATATCAATCTGATCCCGTTTAATCCTTGGTCAGGGTCAGGTTTTGAAGTTACCGCCGCCAAGAAGCTACTAGCTTTTAAAGAAACGCTCGAGTCATCTGGCCTTAACGTTTCAATTCGTTTTAGCAGAGGCCAGGACTCAGCTGGTGCTTGTGGTCAACTTGCACTTTCCCGGCGCAATGAAGGTAACTATGTCGACTAAAGCCTTTGTTATTCCGAAACATCTTGCCTGATATGGCTCGTGGGGGATTTCACACGGTACTAACAATTCCCCTTCTAGACTAGTCATGTATTTTCATTTTTACGGTAGATGCCGTAAAGGGGAAGCCATTTTTGCGTGGCTGGAGATAGGAATTGTGGGTGGTACGGGATGGATCAGAAGCGTAGGCCGTCTTTTCCAGGCGACGAGTTCGGATGTTTGGAATGCCGCCGGCTCCGGTATCAAGGTGAGAAAATTAAGGCTGCCGGGGTTTTGTCAGCACCACAATTAGTCTTGATTAACTTTTCTTCCGCGGCGGTTGAGTAGGTTTTCCTAATGGACTGGATTCGAAGAAACTGGCCTGATCTTGTGATAGGCGTGGCCCTAGTTTCCGTTATAGGTGCAATAGTAGCTACCCTAATGACTGGTGGATCGATCTTTAATCTCGTTGGTCGCTCTCCGTTATCCAATCCGATATCCAACATAGATGAGAATAAATCCCCAGATATGGTTCCGATAATTAAAGAATCTCTGCCTCAAATTTCACCGGTACCTCTTGGTGATAGTTATGATGAAAATGAAATTGAGTTGGAAGTCCCAACCGCCATGGAGAGAAGAGACCTAGAGGAAGCTTCTCCGACGCCAGTGCCCTCCCAAGATCTTGGAATAGCAGAGGAAGAGGCTTCGGGGTTGGTGCCCTCAATTGGAGACACCAGTTCCCCAACAGACTCCCAGGAAACTGGGCGGTACCGCATTTCAATAGGGGCATTTGGTAATAAAGAAAACGCTGAAGGTTTGTTGCGGGGTTTCCGTGATCAGGGTTACCCGGTTTTCTTGGGTAGACAGGGGACATTATTTATTGTTTTGGTTGGTCCTTATGAACTGTTAAAAGATGCTGAATTAATATCAGGCCGAATTGAGGAAGCGAACAATGGTGTCGATAGCACCCTGATTTATACCTACGATCCTAACGAGGATACGTCGGTAGTTACTCAAATTATGGAGACAAGTGATCCAGGCTTGGTAGAACCAAATACTGGGCAGCAGCAGCCGGTAGCAGAAGAGGTCATCGAGCAGCAAGGAGAAGGTTTTGACACGTTGAGATCCCAGGAATTAGAGCCGGAATCCTATTTGCAGGTGGGGGCCTATGCCTCTTTAGAGAGTGCCAGGCCGCAGTTGGATCGCCTTACTGAGCTTGGTTACTCAGTGAGTAGCCGGGAAGAAGGTGGGCTTGTCAAGCTACTGGTAGGCCCTTTTAGCACCGAAGAAATTTCTCTAGTTCGTACCAAATTGTTGACAGACGGGATCGATAGCTTCATACGGTAATGTCAACCATTCCGACAGCTACTATTAGTCGTCTTGTTACCTATCTGAGGATCCTAACCGATTTAGATTTTAGTGGAGTAAAGAAAACTTCTAGTGACCATCTTGCTGAGGAAGCTCAGGTATCTGCTTTCCAGGTTCGGAAAGATTTGGCGTACTTTGGCCGTTTTGGGACACGGGGGACAGGGTATTTAGTTCCGATGTTGAGACGTGAAGTACGGCGAATTTTGGGCCTCACTCGTCCTTGGAATGTTGTGATTGTAGGAATGGGTCGCCTAGGTCAAGCAATTGCCGATTACCCGAACTTTTACCAATATGATTTTTCCTTGTGTGGCTTTTTCGATATTGATCCCGAAAAAGCTGGAGACCAGGTGAGGGATGAAGAGATAATGCATCCGCGAGATATGCCGAGAATAGTCAAGGAGAGGGACATAGATATTGGTTTTCTTACGGTTCCGCAAGGTGCAGCCCAACAGGCAGCAGACCAGATAGTAGCTGCAGGTATTGGGGGAATATTGAACTTTGCTCCTTCGGTAATTAATGTTCCCGAAGAAGTTCATGTGGAATCTGTAGATTTTATGGCAGGCCTTATGAGGCTTTCATTTTACCGCCAGAATCGCTAGTCGAAGCAGAATTTCCATAAGATTTAATTTCGGCACTGGGTTCGTGGCGGATTGTGCCGTATACTTGCCCGGTGTCTGAGCTAATAAAATCGGAGTTAGCAGGTTTTGGGAAACGTTTGGCAAAAGAACTCCATTCTAATGTTGGCTTTATTAAAGAAATCAGTGAAGGCCTTGTATCTGCTGGAGGGAAGAGGCTTCGCCCAAGCCTCTCCCTCTTGGCTGGAAAGCTATTAGGGGTTTCTTCCGAAACAAGCATTCAAGTTGCTCTTACTGTTGAATTGACTCACTCAGCTACCCTTCTACATGACGATTTGATTGATAATGCCGAAACTCGTCGGGGCTCAGAGTCTGCTTTTCGGCGTTATGGGAGTGTGGTTAGTGTAATGTCAGGTGATTTTATGCTGGCCCGGGCCCTTGGATTGCTTGCAAGTCTCAATAACTCTGAGTTTACTCGTTTAATGTCAGAAACAGCCACACAAATTTGCGAAGGAGAGGTGCTCCAGCTTCAAATGGCTAGTGATGAGGCTTGGGATTTTGACCGCTATCGCCAGGTGATTGAAGGTAAGACAGCTGTATTGTTTGCAGCTGCTATAGAGGGGGTAGGGCTATTTTCCGGGAGGCCTGTTCAAGAGCTGGTTGCTCTAAGATCTTTTGGTATAAGTTACGGACGTGCTTTTCAGATGCGTGATGATTATCTGGATTTAATGGGTGACGAGAAGTTAATGGGTAAACCGGTTGGTGGAGACTTGCGAGAAGGTAACGGGACTTATCCAGTTTTATGGCTTTTGGAAGCGGGCATTGACGAAGCACAAACTATCCTAAGAAGGAGAGCGTCAGAAGACGGAGATATTAGTCGGATGGTTGATCTAGTTAGGCATTATGGTGCTGATAAGCTCACGAAAGAACAGATTGCAAAAGACATTCGGGAAGCCAAAAAGGCCTTAGAAATTTTCCCAACTTCTGAGGCTCGGACTTGCCTTATAGAGTTAGCTGAACTTGAAATATCTCGGGTCGAATAACATGGGCCTAGGCTATCTTGCGCCCACTATATGATGAAGCAGAGTGTACTCTCAGCATAAGGACTCATTAAATATCTAGAGTTACTTAACTATATCTACTGATGGGTCTGTAACTAAGAAAGAAATAAAAACTGTCGTACCCTAAACATGTTGACACTTTAATGTTGATAGATACTCCGAATGTTTGCGCGGCCCGCTGGTGTTCCGGGCCACGCTAACATTATTATCCTCAGGCTTTTGAGTCTAGCTTCGGGCTTTTTCCAAACCCTGCATAAGGAAACTTAGATGGACACTCGCTCTTTTAAGCTTTTCCCGGGTTTGAATGCAGGGTACTTACTTGCGGGAATATCTATTTTTTCTGTTGTTCCCGGTTTGACTCCCGTGCGTGCCCTCCGGGTACGCACTTCAAAGGTGCCAAAACCGGTTAGCTGTACCTTGAAGTCGTTATCCAAGTGAGAGCTAATTTTGTCAATGATTGTGTCCATAACATCCTTGACATCTTTCTTCTTCATTCCGGTCTCGTCGGCTACAAGATCTACCAAATCAGCCTTCGAGACGGTCTTTGATTTCGCCATATTGTCCCCTCCCCTAAGGAATTACGTAATGGCACTGTAACACGGTGAAGTAGGAGGGAGAAAGTATGATTACGTGCATTTCCTAACTTAATTTCTATACTTCACCTTAATTGCTTCGAATGAACCGACTTTGTTGTTAGGGGCCGTTGCAAAGATATCTAATTTCAATTGGCCTCATTTGGCAAAAGGAGATCGACCCGTTTCATTAGTTCTCTTGTGACTTTGGTTAAATCCTTTCGATGATCGGCTGTGGGTTGAATGGGCTCACCGAAACTAACCCTATACTCCCGGCCGAAACGCCATATAGCTGCCGGTTGAAGAGGAACACTTGCTCGGGTGGCCAAGAATGCAGCTCCGTCGAAGGGTTGAGCATCGCCACTATTACGAGTTCCCTGTGCAAAAATGCCAATGGCGAGTCCAGCATTTAAGCGCCGGAGGGAGTTTTTGATTGCGCCGACATCTATTTCATGTCGATTAACCGGAAAGGCTCTCAGGCCGAGCATCAATAATCTGGACCAAGGATTTTCAAAAAGTTCCATTTTAGCCATAAAGTGGATTTCACGGGGTACAGGGCCAGCTAAAAAGGGTGGATCCCAGGTAGAAATGTGGTTGCTTGCGATAACTAACCCTCCTTCTTTTGGAATTTTTTCGGATCCAAAAGCTTTTAGGCCGTAGAATTGACGACCAAATTGGTAGGCTAACTGTTTAGAGGTCCAATAAAACCAGTCAGACTTTACGAGGCTTTCCAACATATACATGGGCATTATTGTAACGCCGTTTTGTGTATTTTTACAGCCAAATACAGGTGGGTAGCGCCTATATTTGGCTGGAGAGGCTTACTGCGAGTAGTTGCACAACCCATCAAAAGGTTTAGGAGAGAATTACAAAAAATTGTCGGATAAAATCCAATTAATATTCCAGGATAGACCTGTAAGAAGGACATTGATTACCTGCTGTAGCTATTAGGAGGGAAAATCCTAATTAACAGGCTATAGATTTACAGAACTGATTAGGGCTTAAATTAAAACTTCAATAATTACCAGGTAAGATCATTTGTTTCTAGGCGTAGAGGTTGCATCAACGTGGTGAAATATCTATAGTCCCAGACCAGGTCATAACCTTTTAGGTTATGACCTGGTCTGGGACTTACGGATTTTTATTTCGTCGGCTTTGAAGAATGATTGCTAGAAGTACGCCAGTGATTGCCACCGTTGCATGAAGTGCAATCCACGTGCTGCTGTCGGCCTCCCAGGGTAAGTTGACCTTAAATAGCTGTTGTTTAGAAGCTTGCATTACAAATAACTGAGGGATGATAAGTAGTATCGGTGATATCAAAATCGCTGGATAGCGCCACGTTAGCTCTAGTCCAAGAAGAGCTAATAAATTAGAACTTAGAACTATTGGGAGCATAATTACCCAGTCTATATCCGCACTAATTAACCCAATTGGTGGGGCAACGATAGCTGCAAAAAAGGCGTAAGGTAAGCCAGATACCCCAAATGCCAGGTAACTAGCGGCCACAATCCCTAAGCTGCGGTACATTATGGGTAGTGGGGCAACAGCTGCTACAAAGGCTGTTAGGACCAGAAATACACCAATAATTAAGCCTTGTGGCGCCGTCTTAGGACGGTTCATGAGTTCATCTTATGTTACCTGTTGCGTAAGGGATCAAGCTACGTCGTGGACAGACAGTCCGTGGTTGCTGATCTCAGTGATCCTTTGCATGTAAAGTCCAGTTACTGAATCCGGGTTAGAAGCTATATCTTCCGGAGTTCCTTCTGCAATTATTTTGCCACCTTGTTCTCCACCTCCTGGACCCAAGTCAATGATCCAATCAGAGGTTTTTATAACATCGAGGTTGTGTTCTATCACTACTAAGGTATTTCCCCCATCCACTAGACGGTGTAAGACGCCGAGTAGTTTTTTTGTATCATCAAAGTGTAATCCTGTGGTCGGTTCGTCCAAGATGTATAGTGTTTTTCCAGTTGCTCTTTTGCCAAGTTCGGCTGCCAGTTTTATGCGTTGAGCTTCGCCCCCAGAAAGAGTTGGGCTGGACTGACCGATTCGTATGTAACCAAGGCCAACGTCGTACATTAATTTGAGCTTTCGGGCTACAGGCGGAATGTTCTCAAAAAACTCCAACCCTTCATCGACAGTCATTTCAAGTACGTCTGAGATTGAGCGCCCGCGGATTCGCACTTCCAATGTTTCTCGGTTATAACGCTGCCCTTTACATAACTCACAGGGGACGTAAACATCAGGCAAGAAGTACATCTCTACCTTGACGGTTCCGTCCCCTCTGCAGGATTCGCATCGACCTCCTTTGACGTTAAAACTAAAGCGTCCAGGTTTGTAACCGCGTTTTCGTGATTCTGGTGCCCGTGTAAAAAGGTCACGAATTTCAGTAAATATTCCGGTATAAGTTGCAGGGTTGGAGCGAGGAGTGCGTCCTATTGGGCTCTGGTCAATCTCAATGACCTTGTCGATTTCTTCTGTGCCAATGATATGGGTGTGTGCTCCCGCTATTGCTTTGGCCCGATATAGTTTTTTGGCGAGCGACGCATGTAAAATTCTGTGGACAAGCGTAGATTTTCCTGAACCTGAGACGCCCGTGATGCAAGTCATAGTTCCCAAGGGAATTGCGACATCTATATCTTTTAAGTTATGTTCACGGGCGCCAATTACCGTCAAGCGCTTACCATTACCTTCCCTGCGCGTTTTTGGTACTGCGATCCGTTTGTCACCACGGAGATAAGCTGCAGTCAACGAACCATTGTGCTTCTCAACGTCTTTCGGGGTCCCAACTGCTACTATTTCGCCACCATGGATACCTGCTCCTGGACCTATGTCCACGATGTAGTCGGCAGCTCGAATAGTCTCTTCGTCATGTTCAACAACAATTAGTGTGTTGCCGAGATTTCTGAGATTAACGAGTGTGGCTAAAAGCCGTCCATTGTCGCGAGGGTGTAGGCCAATGGACGGTTCGTCAAGGACATATAGAACACCCGTGAGGCCAGAACCTACTTGGGTAGCAAGCCTTATGCGTTGAGCCTCACCACCTGAAAGGGTATTTGCGCTCCGATCCAGGTTTAAATAGTTAAGCCCAACGTCTTCAAGGAATCCTAATCGGGCGTTTACTTCTCGGAGAATGGGTTTAGTAATAGGCGTGGCCGACTTCTGTAGTAATGGTCCTGAAAAAACTTTGATGGCCTCAAGGACAGTAAGTGAGGATAAATCAGCTATGTTCCGATCAGCTACTTTAACCGCTAAAACTTCTGGCTTGTAACGGCTTCCAAGGCAGTGTGGGCAAGGTACTAATGACATATATTCTTCTAATCGTTCCCGGGCAAATTCGCTCGAGGCATCCTTTAGTCTCCGTTCAAGGTTTGGGATGACTCCTTCGAACTCCACCTCAAATCGCATTGTTTCTTTGCTGTTGCGATGATAGACGATTTCTACAGGATTGTCGGTGCCCGTGAGAATCATTTGGCAAAAAGCTTGGTCAAGGTCACGCCAAGGGGTAGATAGGTCGAATTCGTATTGCTCAGATAAGGCCCGTAGGCGGTCCCAATAATATACGCGATTATCATCATTCCGACCTCCGGCCCAAGGAGCAATGGCCCCCTGGCTTATAGATAAGGAAGAATCAGGGATAATTAATTCAGCGTCAAACTGTTTTAAGTGACCGAGTCCAGAACAGGGGTTACACGCGCCGTAGGGGCTGTTGAAAGAAAATATTCTAGGTTCTAATTCTTCTAGGAAGGTGCCGTGTTCAGGGCAAGCTAGCTTCTCGCTGAACAGTTCTTCAACACCAGAATCTGGCAGGAAAAGCCTTAACAACCCCTCGCCCTTGGTTAGGGCAAGTTCGACCGATTCTGCTAGTCGTGGTCGATCTTCTAGTTGTATTTTGACGCGATCGATAACAATATCAACATCATGTTTCTCGTAACGCTCCAAGTTGTTTTTTAGGGCCTGGTCAACGGTCTGAATTTCGCCGTCAAGGCGCACTCGAGCGAAGCCTTCCTTACGAAGGTCGTCAAACAACTTACGGTACTCACCTTTACGTCCTCGTACAACTGGGGCGAGGATAAAGGCCCGTTCGTTAGCAAAATACTCTACGAATCTATCGACAATTTCAGTAACTGACTGTTTCTGGATTATGCGATCACAAATAGGGCAGTGTGGGGTTCCCGCCCGTGCAAAAAGTAGTCTCAAGTAATCATGGATTTCAGTAACTGTACCTACCGTTGATCGGGGATTATGGCTGGTAGTCTTTTGATCGATACTGATTGCTGGGCTTAACCCTTCAATACTGTCTAGATCAGGTTTTTCCATGATTCCCAGGAACTGTCTAGCATAGGCTGAAAGACTCTCGACATAGCGCCGTTGTCCTTCAGCATATATGGTGTCGAACGCTAAAGTTGACTTACCTGAGCCGGAAACCCCGGTAAAGACGATAAATTTGTTCCTCGGAAGCGCGATGTTGATGTTCTTAAGGTTGTGTTCACGCGCACCGTGAATAACTAGATCCTGCAAAGGCTAACGCCTCCTTGTTTTCACGCCCAATAGGGCCCCGAAAAAAGTCTGCCGCGGACTCGGATGACTACGAGCTTGAAGCCGAGCACGGGATTATACCAGAGGTTTGACCGATACTTAAAGTCACTCGCAAATTGTTTGAAGGATGTTTACTTGACTTAGGTGCAAAAAAGTACCGTGAATTTTGTATTGCAGATCAACACCTTTATGTTGTTATGTCTGTTTGGATGTATTAGGCGGCTTTCGCGACTCAAATCTTTTCGTGAACCGGAGTACTTATTATGTTCTTGTGAGGATTTACCGTCAGTGCGAATGGTGATTAAGTTATAGATTGTTTGTTTGTATTTTCACCTGCAGTTTCGCCGTGAAGTTGGATATGAGGCTGTTCGTGGGATAATCTTGTGAAGGTCAAGTGTTTTGTGGGAGTTATGTTCTGTCAACACTGGGAGGAACCGTGCAACAAGCTTATGAGACTTACCAAAGCGTTCTGAAACGCATTAGGGTCTTAATTGACAGGCTCGAGACCGTTGTGATGGATAATTTGGACGGTGGAGGGAAGCAACAGGTTCATAACGAGACTCTGGCAGAGGATAGGACCCTGATCCTGTATGTGATGCTCATTGCTCAGGTCGCAACTTTAGGGATCCTGTTCTTTTGGGCTATGGGCGCCCTCCTTCAATTAACTCAAAATGGTGGACATATCAACAGTCTTCAATTAGATACAATTGGGCCCGGTTTTTTGCACTTTGGGCTAGGACGCATTCTTTACTTTTCATATCCATTTGTAGCTTTTGGGGCTAGTGCTATTGGCTGGTTCCTTTTCTGGCACCGATGGCATCGACCTGCGGTCCTCTTTTGCGGATTTCCAGTGGTTGGAACAGTGGTTTTCTATTTAGCGTTAGTGTTGTTTCGTTAAGATTGGTTTCTTTAGGCTTGATTTAGTATTGAACAATGATTAGGAAGGCTAGTTGATAACCCTATGGGCCTTGGCGTTAATTGCAGTAATATTAGGGGTTAATAGCTTGATATGTTTAACTTAGCGTTCTCTAGCAGCAGACGTTCGACCTTAAGATTTTACTTAAGGTTACCTTTGATTATCTAGTAAACGTGAAACGATTTGATCCCAACAAGGACTCGGGTAAATAGGACGTTTAGACCTTTTCGTAACGGGCTTTTTCCTAAAACAGTGGATTTACTGCATTAATGTATATCTGAATACTAAGCTCGCTGCTCGACATTAACCTGGTTTGCAGGTTATATTTAAACTCGGAACGAATCCGAACTTTAGGGTTTTGCCCTTATGCAGGACTTCAGGAGAAGTAATGATCAGACAGCAGCTCGAAATTAAAAATCTTCACGCTGGAACTATTGCCGGCGAAGCTATTCTAAAAGGCCTCAATTTAACTATCCCCAAAGGAGAAATACACGCTCTCATGGGCCCAAATGGTTCAGGAAAGTCGACTCTTGCCAAAATATTGGCTGGTGACCCAAGTTATGTAATTAGCCAGGGAGATATTCGGATCGATGGTGAAAGCATACTTGAACTAAAGCCTCATGAGAGGGCACGAGCTGGTCTATACTTGGCCTTCCAATACCCTGTAGAGGTGCCAGGAGTTTCGATCGCCAATTTCCTCCGCCTAGCCCTTAATGCTCAGATGCCAGAGGGAGACGAAGCTAGTGTAATGGAGTTCTATAGTAAGTTACAGGCTGCGATTAAAACCTTGGAGTGGGACGAGTCAATAATTGAACGGAACCTCCATGAAGGGTTTTCAGGAGGCGAAAAGAAGCGCAGTGAAATACTTCAACTTCTAGTCCTTGAACCTCAATACGCTATCCTTGACGAAACAGACTCTGGTCTGGATGTCGATGCCTTAAAGGTCGTGTCTAAAGGGGTAAACGCTGCTAGGGGTGAGCAATTTGGTGCGCTGCTGATTACTCATTACCAGAGGTTACTAAACTATATTGAACCGGATCGAGTCCATGTAATGGCAGATGGTAAGATCATTCGCTCTGGCCCAAAAGAGCTGGCCATCGAACTAGACAATAGAGGTTACGACTGGGTCCGGGAGCCCATTGACGCCTGAGCTGTTTAAGTTTCATCGGAACGATCTGGAAAGGAATCTGTTATGTCTGATTTGCCAAATAACTCTGATGCTGACAAGCTCCAGGGAATGGAGCACGAAAAGCAGTATGACTATCAACTGCCTGAGAACTATTTTTTTAAGAGTGAAAAAGGTTTAACTAAGAGAATAGTTGAACGTATCAGCTATTACAAGGACGAACCAGAATGGATGCTCAAGTTCCGCTTACAAGCCTTTGAGATTGCAGAAAAGAAAGGTTGGCCGAGTTGGGGACCCGACATCTCGAAGTTAAATTTCGATGATATTTACTTCTATATTCGGCCTGAAGAACGTCAGGGCACTACAAATAATTGGGATGATATTCCTGAAGAAGTCCTGGAGACCTATCGCCGACTCGGCATTCCAGAAGCTGAACAGCGGTCACTTGCTGGGGTGGGTGCCCAATATGAGTCAGAAATGGTGTATCACAATCTCAAAGATGAGTGGGAGAAGAAGGGCGTAATATTCCTTGATAGCGACACTGGACTTAAAGAGCATCCTGAGGTTTTTCGCGAATATTTTGCTACGGTTGTACCACCTGAGGATAATTATTTTGCAGCAGTCAATTCTGCCGTTTGGTCGGGAGGATCATTCGTTTATGTTCCAGAAGGAGTAGAAATCGATGTGCCGCTTCAGGCCTATTTCCTTCTGAATGCTCAGAATATTGGCCAGTTCGAGAGGACACTTATAATAGGAGCCCCGGGTTCCAAGTTTCACTATATAGAAGGATGTACTGCTCCAAGCTATAATTCTGACTCATTCCACTCAGGTGTTATCGAGATCATTTGTGGTGAGGGTTCTGAAGTGCGATATTCAACCATACAAAATTGGTCACATAATGTTTACAACCTTGTGACTCAGAGGGCACTCGTCAATGCAGGGGCTTCAATGGGGTGGTTAGACGGTAATTTAGGTTCGAAGGTAACCATGAAGTACCCAAGTTGCTATTTGGTTGGCCAAGGGGCAAGGGGAGAGGTCATGTCGATTGCGTTTGCAGGGGATGGCCAGCACCAGGACGCTGGTGCCAAAATGATTCATGCTGCGCCTAATACCTCCTCATCAATCATTTCCAAATCTATCTCGAAAGGGCACGGGCGTTCTTCATATCGAGGCTTGGTGCAGATTAATGATGGTGCAACGGGAGCTAAGTCAAATGTAGAGTGTGATGCCCTTCTCCTAGATGAAACTGCAAAGACTGATACCTATCCGTATATTGAAATTGAGGAAAAATCTGCGCATGTAGGGCACGAGGCCACAGTGAGCAAGCTTAGCGACGAGCAAATTTTTTACCTAATGAGCCGGGGACTAGCAGAGGATGAGGCGAAAGCGTTGATCATCCGTGGCTTTTTAGAACCTGTTGCGAAAGAGTTGCCTCTCGAATATGCGGTCGAGTTGAATCGACTGATCGAACTCGAAATGGAAGGAAGTGTAGGTTAAGGTTCCTATGGTACTTTCGCCGGACCTTCCTTTTAAGGGTCAAGGAATAATCGAAAACTTTTTAGCCCGTGGTGAACCTGATTGGCTTAATGAGGTTCGGCGAGATGCTTTCCAGGTTTTTAAATCTCTCCCTAAACCAACAAATCGTGATGAGCGGTGGCGCTATACAGAGCTTGAACGGTTTGATTTTAAGGGATGTCGGCCCGTTGATAAGCCAATGAATAGGAGTTTGAGCCCCCACATTCGCCAGAGGATTTCTGATTCGGATGCAGATGGTGTTCTGGTACATAAGGGAGGCGAGGTTATTTTCCAAGAAGTTTCAGCGTTAGCAGAAGGTATCATATTCAAGGATTTACGCAATGCAGCTCTTGACCATGCCGAGCTAGTCGAGAAATACCTGGGTAAGGTTTTGGACCCGTCAAATGACAAATATGTTTCTCTTAATACAGCTTTTTGGAGTGGGGGAACTTTCGTATATGTGCCGAAGAATGTCGAATTGGAAGTACCGCTCGGCGCTTTCACTACAGCGGACCAAGGAGGGCTCGGAGTAGGACGCACTTTAATTGTGGTCGACTCTAACGCTAAATTAACCTTTTTAGACGAATACACCTCTGGAACGTTTGATGATCGCTTTTTTCAAAGCTCGGTCACGGAAATTGTCCTAATGGAAGGAGCCCAACTTCGATACGTTTCTTTACAGGACTGGGGTCGCAATGTTGTACATATGAACCATATAAGGGCTCATCTTGAACGGAATAGTCGGCTTGAGAGTTTGACTGTTAGCCTTGGAGCCGATGCTGCTCGGGATGAGGTAGAAACATGTTTGTTTGGACCAGGAGCTGAGAGTGAGATGTTAGGGCTTTACTTTGCAGACCGGGGGCAGCATTTTAATCAGTACACTCTTCAGCATCACCTGTCTGAACACGCTCACTCTGATTTGCTATTCAAAGGGGCCCTCCGGGACGGTAGCACCACAGTGTACTCTGGTGTGATTGTTGTTGATGAAGATGCACAACAAACCAATGCATACCAAACTAACCGTAATCTTCTCCTAGATTCTGAAAGTGAAGCGGTTTCAATTCCTCAGTTGGAGATAGCTGCGAACGATGTGAAGTGTTCTCACGGTTCAACCACTGGTCCGGTTCCGGAGGATCAACGGTTCTATCTTATGAGCAGAGGACTGGCGCCTGAGGTAGCTGAGCACGTGCTAGTTACCGGGTTCCTTCATGAGATTATGAGTCGGGTTACTCTACCTCGTGCGGCCAATTATGTAGAACGTATGGTTCAAGAAAAACTTGGTGTTCCAGGTGTCCATGAAAGACTATTATGACTGAAGGGCGAATAGATGTAGGAGCTACTTCAGATTTTGCTGAAGGAACCATGACTGGCACCAAGGTGAACGGTTCAGAAGTGTTGATTGTAAAACAGCGAGGCGAGTACTTTGCCCTTGAGGATCGTTGTACCCATGACAATGGGATACTTCATGACGGTGATCTTCTCGAAGGAGCCGTCAAGTGTGATCGTCATGGAGCCCGGTTTGATCTTCACACTGGTCGTCCGACCTTGCCTGCTGTGAAAAAAGTCCGAATCTACCATACAGAGGTTCAAGGTGACCGGTTGATTGTGATTTATCAGGAGGCGTAAGGCCCCTCTAAAATTATATTCTGAGGATATTAAGCGGCGAAAACTCTTATAGCTACTCTGAAACGTGATGATTAATTGTTAGTTTATGGTGTAGCGTTATGGTTCCGTGCTGGTCGCTATTAGCACAGAAACTCGGGCTTGGACGTGATCGGGGCTTAACCCTTCACTAGTTTTGAAAGTCACACCTACTTGCGAGGGATTTATGTTTGTTAGCGATGCAATCTGTTCCCGAATAGCTAAACGATGGGGCCCAAGTTTAGGTTTATCAATAGTTACTGTACCGGCAAGATTATTAATCGTAAAGTAACCGTGATTGGACCTTAGGTATTTTAGTACGGCCGCAAGGATTGTTTTGCTACTTAAGCCAATCGAATTTGAGTCACAAGGTGGGAAGAGGTCGCCAATATCCCCCTCGGAAAAACTCGAAAGAAGAGAGTCGGCTAAAGCGTGTAGCAAAACATCGCCGTCGCTGACCGCTTCTGCCCCATGTGGACTGTTAGGAATATCTACCCCACCGATTACTAATCGCCGGGTAGAAACCAGCCGGTGAGAATCTTCGCCGAAGCCGATCCGTAAACTTGAAATCACAGGGTATCCTATCAATCTTGAGTCCTCTCAGCTAAACATCTAACACTTTATTGACATACGCTAGGGGGTATTGTGAGAAAAAAGGAGCAACTAGTGAGTAGATTTAAACCGTTCTTGATGGAGAGGATGATGTCGAAGTACGAACAAAAAGTCGACTACAATCTTTCCGAAAGTGGAGTACACCCAATTTACTTACGAGAACTGTATAAGGAACACCCTGACGAGCTTGCAGCCCTCCTCGACTCGAGCCTAAATTACCCACATGTTAATGGGCTTCCCGAATTACGATCTCGTATAGCTAACCTCTATGAAGGGGCAAGGGAAGAAAACGTCTTAGTAACTGTTGGCGGCATTGAGGCTAATTTCATTGCAACCCGTTCGTTGCTAGAGCCCGGGCAAGAGATGGTGCTTATGCTTCCAAATTACATGCAGATTTGGGGTTTGGCTAAGGACTACAATTTTAATTTGAAGACGTTTCGACTCCTAGAAGAAAACAGTTGGGCTCCTGATTTAACTGAACTCGAAGAGCAGGTTACAACTGATACAAAAGTTATTGTAGTTTGCAATCCTAATAACCCAACTGGCAAGATATTGAGCGAAAAAGAGATGGCGGCAGTGGTGGCGATCGCCGATAGGGTCGGGGCCTGGATATTGGCCGATGAAGTTTATCGAGGTGCGGAACGCCTGGAGGCTGAGATGTCCCCTAGCTTTTATGGGCAATATGACCGTGTTTTGGCGACAGGTAGTATGAGCAAGGCATACGGGATGCCTGGTCTTCGTATCGGTTGGTTACTAGGACCACCGAAAATGCTGGAACGCGCTTGGGAACAACACGAATACATAACCTTGGCAGCTACCATGATGGCGAATAAAATAGCGTCCTTCGCACTCTCTCCTGATGTTTGGCCGGTAATCCTCGAACGTACAAGAGGTTACATTCGTCGAGGTTGGTCCCTTCTTGAAAACTGGCTAGAAGATCAGGGGAACATTATTCAGGTTACAGCTCCCCAGGCAGCAGCCATCGCTTTTTTGCATTATGGATTAAAAATCAACTCTTCAAAGTTAGCCGATAAACTGAGAAATGAGCAGAGTGTACTAATCGTCCCGGGTGATCATTTCGGTATGGATGAATTCCTTCGCGTTAGCTTTGGTCTCCCTCGCGACAATTTGATAGCCGGCTTAAATCGGGTAAGTACTCTGATGAAGGAATTAGTTGAAACCGAAGGCAAGTCTGAATGAATAATAGCTTATCTCTGGTAGAAGTTGGCGAGGCTGTATCACGCACCGAATCTAGAATCAGACCATACGTGCTAGATACGCCTCTAAAGATCTCGCCAAAATTCGGAGAGCTATGCGAAGCTCGTGTGTTTTTCAAGTATGAAAATCTTCAGCGCACTAGTTCGTTTAAGGTGCGGGGTGCGACGAATGCTCTACTTAGCCTCAGCGAAGAAGAAAGGTGCCGAGGTGTTGTAACTGCCTCTACTGGAAATCATGGGATTGCTATAGCCTGCGTTAGTAACCGGTTAGGGGTCAGAGCCACCATTTTTGTTCCTGTAGACAGCTCGCCAATTAAGGTGGACCATATGCGCAGATTAGGTGGAAATGTTCGCGAGCAGGGGGTTGATGGAGTTCAGGCAGAGGTGCATGCTAGAAAGTATGCTGCGGCTATCGGATCGCACTATGTGTCCCCTTATAACGACCCGGACGTCCTTGTAGGTCAGGGTACTGTGGGTTGCGAGATTTACCGTCGTCTACCAGAGGCTGACACCATATTTGTGGCCGTAGGTGGTGGCGGTCTTATATCTGGTATGGGGGCCTATCTCACCAGGTCGAACCCTGGCATCAACATGATCGGCTGCTCGCCAGAAAATTCAGCTGTAATGGTTTCCTCTTTACGCAAGGGGCGCCTCCTTCAAATCACTTCAAAGGAAACTATTTCTGACGGTACTGCGGGTGGAATCGAATCAGGATCAATCACCTTTGACCTCTGTCGAGAATTAGTTCCTGACCTAGAGACAGTACGTGAGAAGGAAATAATTGAAGCCCTACGTTTGTTTATTGACTGCCACGGAATGCCCATCGAGGGTGCTGCTGCTGTAGCCGTTGCTTCACTCCTAAAGCGGCGTGAGTCTATCAAAGGAAGCTGCGTGGTGGTGGTTTTATGTGGTGGCAATATTGATCCGGACAATCTAAAAAGAGCCGTCTCTTAAGTTATACGAGGTACTTACTTTAATAATTGGCGTTGCTCCCCAAGGATAAGCATTTTGCTAACGAGTTTTTATAGCCCAATTTCATTCTGAGTTATTGATCCGCAGCCAGATTAATTAGGGGAACCACAGCCGAAAGCTTTCTTAGTCCTTTCGCATAAGATCTTCAACGACATTGTGATCTTCGAGAGTAGAGATGTCCCCGCTAAGATCTTCCCCAGCAGCAATGTTGCGAAGCAATCGCCGCATGATTTTGCCACTGCGAGTCTTCGGGAGACCTTTCGCTATTCGTATATCGTCAGGTTTAGCTATTGCACCGATTTCATTTGCCACGTGGTTCCTGAGGTCCTCTGCAAGGGTAATAGAATCATGATGACTATCATCGACCGTTACAAACGCTACTAAAGCCTGGCCTTTGGTTTCGTCAGGGCGTCCAACTACTGCAGCTTCAGCTACTGTCGCATGCGATACAAGGGCAGACTCAATTTCCATTGTTCCGAGTCTGTGTCCACTAACATTTACGACATCGTCAACACGACCCATGATCCAGAAGTAACCATCTTCATCGAGGCGGGCTCCATCACCAGCAAAATAGACGTGGGGCACCTCACCCCAATACGTTTTGCTGTAGCGTTCATCGTCGCCATAAATGGTTCGTAACATTGAAGGCCAAGGACGACGTATTACTAGGAAACCGCCTGAACCTGAATCTTGCTTGTTTCCAGTTGCGTCGACAATAATAGGTTCAATCCCAAAGAACGGTAGTCCTGCAGAACCAGGTTTCATGTCGTGGATCCCTGGGAGCGTCGTGATCATTATTCCGCCTGTTTCGGTTTGCCACCAAGTATCCACGATAGGGCAACGGGCACCCCCAATGACTTCCCGGTACCATATCCAAGCTTCGGGGTTAATTGGTTCCCCCACCGTACCCAACAGGCGAAGGCTACTGAGGTCATGTTTAGCCGGGTGTTCTTTCCCGAGTTTCATAAGGGACCGGATAGCGGTTGGGGCTGTATAGAATACTGTTACCCGGTAACGGGCCACTAACTCCCAAAACCGATCTGGGCCAGGGTGAGTGGGTACACCCTCGTACATTACTTGTGTTGCGCCATTCATCATTGGGCCATAGACAATGTAGCTGTGTCCAGTGATCCACCCCACATCCGCCGTGCACCAGAAGACGTCGTTGTCCCTTAGGTCAAAAACATAGCGGCTGGTCAAGTAAGTATAGGTTTGGTAACCACCTGTAGTGTGTTGCACTCCTTTTGGTTTGCCTGTTGAGCCTGATGTATAAAGAATAAACAAAGGATGTTCAGAATCAACTGGTTCGGCGGGACATTTGTTGTCGGCTTTAGCTATAACTTCGTGGTACCAATGATCCCGACCTGATCTCAGGGTGACGCTGTTGCCAGCTCTGCGGACCACAAACACTGTTTCTACCATCGGACACGAAGCTAGGGCTTCGTCAACTGCTGGTTTTAATGGGAGGACCTTACCGCGACGATAACCTCCGTCTGCAGTTACTACGGCTTTCACTTCGCCGTCTAAGATACGGTCAGCTAGAGCCTGGGCACTGAAACCACCGAAGATTACAGAATGGGTAGCACCTATCCGCACACATGCAAGCATAGCGATAGCAGCTTCTGGGATCATTGGCATATAGATAGCGACCCGATCTCCCTTAATTATTCCTTTACTCTTTAGTGCATTAGCAAATCTACTGACTTCCTCATGCATTTGATTAAATGTAATTGTGCGCTTGTCTCCAGGCTCTCCTTCGAAAAAGAAGGCTACCTTGTTCCCTAGGCCTTTTGCAATCTGGTGGTCCAGGCAGTTATACGACAGGTTCGTTTTTCCACCTACAAACCACTTGGCAAATGGTTCTTTCCATTCAGCTACGTGGTGCCAAGCCTCAAACCAATGAAGTTCCTTAGCTATAGATCCCCAAAATTCCTCTGGTTTGTTTAAAGATAATCTATAGAGTCGGTCGTAGTCCTCATGGTTTTTTAGACGCGCGCTTGCACGAAACTCCTCAGTCGGGCTAAAACGACGATCTTCCTGTAAGACTGATTCGATTCGCTCAGGCATCATTTCTCCTCTTATCGCTTTGCCAGGTTGATTGTACCGAAGTAAAGCTACTATAGCCTGCGGGCTTGGGGTGGGTTTGTTAATCGATTTAGTTCGTATTAGGTTATATATTTTATTATACGCTGGTTAGGTTTCAGGAGGTTTTTCGATCCACTCCTGACTAACTTAGCGGTGTTATTTACGGAACAGTGGTGATAACCACCATCGGCTAGTGAAGACAACGAATACTGTTACAACTTCTAACCGCCCAGCGTACATATTAAAAATAAGCAGGATACGACTTACAGGATGTAGATCTGCGTAGTGGGCGAGCGGTCCTACTAGGCCTAATCCTGGGCCTATGTTCCCGACAGTTGCAATGGCAGCAGATACAGACGTGACAAGGTCTGCACCAAAAAATACCAAGACTATGGTTGAGGCAGCGAAAAGGCCTACAAACAATGTAGTAAAAGCCATTACCGAACGCATTACCTCTTCAGGAATGATACGGCCTCCTAAGCGTACCGGTAGTATGGCTCGTGGGTGTAGAGAAAGTTTGACCTCCCGTACAGTGTGCCTAGCAATGATTAGCCAGCGAACGATTTTTATGCCTCCGGCGGCACTTCCTGCGGTGCCTCCAATAAACATTAATACCATTAGAACCATTCGAGCGGGCAGCGGCCACGCTGCAAAGTCGGTTGAGGCGTAACCGGTGGTGGTGAGGATAGAGACGGCTTGAAATATTCCATGGCGGAGTGCTTCTAATGGGGCGTATTTGCCAATAAGGATGACGGTTAATGCGGTTCCGGCAGCCAATATAATGATTAGGTAAGCACGGAACTCCGTATCACGCCAAATATCTCTTGGGCGACCAATGAGCGCCCTATATTGTAGGGCAAAGTTTGTACCCGCTAAAATCATGAAAGTGATAGCGATCCAAGTGAGGGCTGGACTAGCTTGCTGAAAGCTTGCACTACTAGGACTAAATCCGCCCGCCGCTACGGTTGTGAGAGCATGATTGATTGCCTCAAATAGCGACATTCCTCCTAACAAATAGGCTATAGCGCAGAGAACAGTAAGGCTTACATAAATTATCAATACGGCGTAAGCAGTGGTTCGTAATCGGGGAGTGAGGCGCTCTTCGGTTGGGCCAGGAGATTCTGCAAAAAAAAGTTGACGCCCTGCTATGGCGAGTTGGGGAAATACAGCAATGAAAATTACGATTATCCCTATACCACCTAACCATTGGGATAGCGATCGCCACAAAAACAGGCTAGACGGTATCGAAGTGAAGTCGGTAATTACAGTAGCGCCAGTCGCAGTGAACCCACTCATTGATTCAAACAGGGCGTTAAGGGGAGACATTCCTCCTGACACGGCGTAAGGAATAGCTCCAAAGATAGGAAGGGCAAGCCATAACACTAAAATCCCTGTTAGACCGTCACTCCTTGAAGGGTCTGGGCTAGCCTTCCCCAGCCGAATGAGTAAACCACCTATTAGCGCCCCAAATACCCCGGTGATTATGAAGCCAATGATGGGTTCTTGAAGCAGAAAAGCAATTAGCGTGAAGAGCATCGAGAAAAGACCGAGGCTTATCAAGCTCGCCCCAACTATGTAGGGCGCGAAGTGATCGCGCACGCTAATAATGTACCTCGAACTCATGTGATTGCGAGAGCATTATTGTGGCAGGCCCTACGTTAGGCCTCTACCTCTTGGCGTTTTTGTGCCAGCCAACCATTTACAGAAGGCACGTTGTCTGGGGTGGTAACAATGTACAAGTGGTCACCATGCTGAATTGTGGTGTCCCCGTTTGGAATGATAACTCTATCCCTACGCAGGATAGCCCCTATTAAACTTGTGGCGGGTGCGCCGAGATCACGAACTTTGCCTACGTTACATTCGTATGGGTAGGATATTTCCATTACTTCAGCCCGGTTTTCTATTGTGGCTAGATGGTCTACTTCGTCTACCTTGAGCCAATTGAGGACCTCTTGTACAGCTGCGGTGCGCGGGGTAAGTGGGGCTTCAATACCAACCCATTCAAATAATCTTCTATTGCGGGAGCGACCAACTCGAGTAACGACTTTAGGAATGCCAAGTTGTTTCGCTAGCATTGAAACCAAAAGATTCTTACTGTCATCATTCGTTACAGCAACAACAACATCAGCTTCTTCAATTTGTTCTTGCTCTAGAAGTTCCAAATCGGTGCCGTCACCTCGAAGGATAAGGGCCTTGGGGAGCCAGTTAGCCAGGCGTGCGCAACGGCGCTCTTCTTCTTCAATAATAGTGATGTTGGTTGAGGTGTTTTGCAGTTGTTGGGCCACCATGAAACCTACGTTGCCCCCACCAACAATAGCTAAGTTGGTTGACCGCTTACGGGGCGCAAATCTTTTCTCAATATGACGCATACTTTCTGAAGTGCCCATAAAGATTACTTTGTCATCTGGGCGGAGGATCGTATCGCCGGAGGGCACGATAAAACTGTCTTCTCTAATCGAACCAACTACTAGGACGCTTTGGGGAGGAGTGGTTTTGGATAAGGGTAGGCCGATAAATGGATCACCTTTTTCCAAACGGTATTCAAGCATTTTTATTCTGCCACCAGCAAAGTGTGCGCTGTCGAGCGCTCGTGGAACTCGAACAATATCTACGATCTGGTTAGCAAGTGTCCGCTGTGGCCACAAGATTCTATCAATAACCAGCCCAACCGATTCCATAGCCCCTTTCGAGGCAAAGGCGTCGACGTACCGTTGTCTTGTAACAAACGCCATTGTTTCCTTTGCGCCTAGTCCTTTGGCAGCAAGACACGAAAGTATATTCACATCATCGTTGGATGTGGCTGCAATAACCGCATCGGCTTGTTCAGCTCCTGCCGTCTTAAGGTCATCTGGGTCGCTACCTGTTCCTTGTACGAATTGAACGTCTAGGCTCAACAAGCTTTCTCGCGCCTCTTTAACGTCAAGCACAGTTATATTGTGAGCACCGTGTAGGGCACTGGCTATTTGTAGGCCTATTTCTCCGCCACCGACGATTAAGACATTCATCAGCGAGATTATAGCCTTCCATCAGTTAGATAAGGTGCTGTAAACGACGCCCGGGAGTGACCTATCGGTAATTTAATGTCTTCGGATCCATAAGAGGAGGCTTGCTAACATAAAATATGCCAGAACTACTGGGATAAAGAGGTGGCCGTATCGGACCCACACTGTTTTTAGCTCGATAAGTTCAAATCGAACAGGTAGTGCGGCTGTTATGCCCTGTTGTAGTTGAGACACGATTGTGCCAAAAGGGTCAATTGCTGCTGTTATGCCGTCGTTGCCAGCACGAAGCAAATAACGACGAGTTTCGATAGCTCGGAGCCTCCCCATCTCGAAATGTTGTTGAGCCCCGTTACCCCTACTGAACCAGGCGTCGTTAGTGATGTTGATGAGCACCCTTGCTCCTTGGCGCACCATGGTGCGCTGAACTTGTGGAAATACTGACTCGTAACATATGTAGGCGCCAATGAGTCCTAATTGGGTGCTGATTGGACGTACCATTATTCCCGGTGATGTGTTTTGAAGAAATGGCAGATTTAGTATTTTGAATATTGTTCGGTAAACTGACGCGACCGAATCTATTAGTGGCCATCTTTCCCCAAAAGGTACAAGAAATACCTTGTCATATCGATCATCGATACTTGCGTTTGAAAGGGAGTAGGCACTATTAAAGGAACCTCGTTCATGCTGCGTGCGGCCACCTATAATAAATGTACTTGATAACGCGCTTGCCTGAATTTCTTCCCGGTTTTCCTTTCCTAGACTTCCAACAACATTTAATCCACCAATTGCGCCTTCTGGCCAAACTACTAGTTGGGGGGCGTCCTTGGCCAAAAGCTTTTTAGTGGTTAGGTTTCTATGAATTAGCATTTCATTCTCAAAGCCAATTGTTCGATCCAGTGGATTAGTATTCGCCTGGACAAGTAGTGCTGTTGCAGGTGAACTCGGGAAGGCTATCTTAGAACGAGTCAGGCCCAGATTCCACAAAATTCCCCAAAAGAGTAATGGTATTACAAGTAGCACTAGAATTCTGAATAAACCCTGCTTTGATCGAAAGGACAAGGTTGTATTTACAAACGGTATAGCTAACAAGGCAGCTAGGACAGTTGTAATGAGACTAAGCCCATACACTCCTATAATGTCTGCAAATTGGGCGATAGGTGTGTCAAGCCATATGTATCCAAAGGTACCCCAGGGGAAGGCAAGATACCCCTGACCGCGAATCCATTCGACAATGACCCAAGCTGCGGGAAGAACCCAAAGCGTACGCGTACCTGGACCGGCTACCCAACGACAGAGCGCTGTAGTGCTCCCCCAAATTATTGCTAACCAGTTAACTATGATTGGGAAGGCTATCCAAAAACTAGAACCCAGGGTTTTTGAAAAACTTAAAGGGATCCAAAGTAAATAAAGGGTGAAAAATGCTAAGGCAAAGACATAACCGAGCCAGAAGGATTCGCGCGTTCTCTTGCTAAGAGCCACCAGCACAAAAAGTGGTACAAGCGCTAGAGCGAATGGCCACATGGTGTGCGGTGGTAGTGCGGCTGACGCTACGGCCCCACAAGCTGCAGTAACAATAAGCTTTTTCAGCATGGTTAAAAACTAATGCAATAATTCGACATCAGGTCTATCACGCCATTTCAGTAAGAAGCGCAGTCAATAGAGCAACCCTCTCTAGTGTTTCTTTGAGCTCAATGTGTTCGTGGCGAGCGTGCATGCCTACACCTAGGCTCCCAAGGCCATCTAATGTAGCAATACCTAGTGCGGAAGTGAAGTTGCCATCTGATCCACCGCCAACTACTGCTGCACCTAAGTCAAGTCCCAGTTTGCTTTGAAGTACTTCGGCCTCTCGGAGAAGGGACGTGTTCGCTTTGGTTTGTTCCATCGGGGGGCGGTTAAGATCCATCGTTATCGTCACCTCAACTCGGGGGTCTTTGTTTTTGTAGTTATTAAGTGCCTGTTCGAGGCGGTTAGACTCAGCTAATGTTGTGAAGCGCATATCGACATGCGCTTCGGCTGATTCAGCAATCACATTTGGAACGCTACCACCCGATGCAACAGTGAGGTTCACAGAAGTTTTCTCTAGCTGATTGTTGAGATTTTCTACGAAGAAAAGAAAATGTGCCAGCTCACGCAAAGCACTTGCGCCGGCTTCCGGATTGTTACCGGCATGGGCCCCCTTACCTTTTGCCTCAAATTGAGCTACCGTCGTTCCTTTACGACCTACTTTCAATTCTCCGCTTTCTGGGCTTGGTTCTACCACTAGCACCCGATCATGGCGCCTCGCAGTTTCCTCAATCAGATTGCGGGAGTGGTGACTTCCACTCTCTTCGTCGCTGGTCACTAGCATTGTCACGGGTCCCTTTAACGAAAGATCAAGGTCCCTGGTTAGTTGCATTGCTTGTATGCAACTTGCAATGCCAGCTTTCATGTCGGATGTTCCTGGGCCGAAAATACGATTACCTTGCTTTCGGAATGGCATTTCTTTAAGCGTCCCTAATGGCCAAACGGTATCGTAATGGGCTAGGAGTAAGGTGGAGACGTCACCTATTGAACTCTGCTTTGCTATCAACTGGTCACCTACGAGCTTTTTAGGGTGCCGTTGCACTATCCATCCATGTGATTTTAGTAAGTCTTCTAAGTGGTCAGCTAAACTGTCGGCTGCTTTCTTATTGTTTGTAGGTGATTCAAGATCAACAAGTCCTTTTAGAATTTTTAGGTAACTGGTTTCAGAAGCTAGGGCTCGTTCTAAGAGGATGTGCATAAGGTTATGCTAACCCGCCTGAAGAACGATCAGTCGCTGCAACTGGAAGCTAAGAGAAGTTACGAAGCTCTACGGATTCAGTCTGGTTTCTATTTTATAGTAATTTGTCTCGTTGCCCATAGGCCTTCGGCAAGGTTTCTAATAGTTGGGTCTCGAGTTGTTTTGGCATAACTGTATCCGATCCTAAGGTCTTGTTCTGCACCTAGCTTGTCGGCGTTTAGATTGGTTTGATAACGAGACAGGTATACCTGCGCAAGTAAAACGTCACGCATCCGCTGAGGCCGGACCGCATGTAAGTCCTTGAGGGCATTGTCGTAGGCAGTTTTGGCTTTGTCTAATTCTCCACGTTCCATAAAACTCTGACCACGTTTGAAATGCTCAGCTGCATTGTAAAGTAACTCACGCATATCTAGATAAGAAGTATACCGTCATAATTCGGCTAAAGTAGGTATATACCCTTGATTACAGATTTTAAAAAAAGCTCTATCCATTGGCTCTTACGAGCCAAAAAGGTTGGTCCTGCCCTAGTTCTGGAAGAAGTAGAGAATAATTTGTGTTTCCTAGGAGCTTGCTCCGACTCGCGTTCTTCGCTATAATCGCGAGTCTCTTGTCCTAACAAGGTTGATTGTTAGGATCCGTCGGCTGGTTATTAGTTCCGAAACTAAACGGCGTTGTGTTTTGATGCGGGATGAGTCGGGTTGAGAGTAAGTTATTTTCGGCCTGGTTGGTACAAGGAGTTGAAGATTAAATGTTCGCGATTATCCAGTCTGGTGGTAAACAATACCGTGTGAGCAAGGGTGACGTCCTTTCGCTGGAGGCTATTGACCTTGATCCTGGCGAAGAGCTGGAATTACCGGTTCTCATGCTAGGTGGGGAGCAAGTTGTTATTGGGACCCCTATTGTTGATGGGGCAAGTGTCGATGCTGAGGTTCTTGAACACGGTTATGGTGACAAGATACACGTTGTGAAGTACAAGGCAAAGATAAACTATCGTCGTAAGTATGGTCATCGTCAGCGTTACACGAAGGTAAGAATTAGTGAGATCCGCATTGATGCAGACCAGAGTGCTGATGGGTCATCTGATCCTCTGGAGTCAGATTCAATAGTTCAGGATGAATCACCAAGTATTACAGTAGAGTAACGCTGGGACCCGAGGAGGACCACAAGCATGGCTCATAAAAAGGGCGTCAGTAGTTCGAAAAATGGTCGTGACAGCGAATCGAAACGATTAGGCGTAAAACGTTTTGACGGAGAAGAAGTACTTGCTGGAAACATTCTGGTAAGACAACGAGGAACTCGCTTTCATCCTGGTAGAAATGTAGGGCAGGGGCGAGATTTCACTCTTTTTGCCATGCGGGATGGCATAGTTCGTTTTAACGATAAGGGCAGGAAGGGTCGTTTCATAAGCGTGGAGTTAGGTGCTTGATGAAGCGTCTTATTTAATCAGGGTAAAGTCCTACACTGATTAAAACCTAATTACGCGTGGCCAACTCGGTAACTGTTACAGTATGACGTACTTTTTTCAGAAGCTTAGGTAAGTTTAGGTAGACATGTCCTTCCAAGATACTTTAACCATCACTGTTCAAGGCGGTAAGGGAGGAGATGGGGCCGTTTCTTTTTTGCGCCTGAAGTACCTTCCGAAAGGAGGTCCTGATGGTGGTGGTGGTGGGCATGGTGGCAGCGTTTATTTTGAAGCTGTTGACGATGTGACCTCATTAAGTAGGCTTGTCGGGAAGAGATTTTTCCGGGCTGGTAATGGTCAGAATGGTGCTGGCCGCGATCGAATGGGGCGACGAGGTCAAGATCTCGTGGTTAAAGTTCCTGTGGGAACTTTAACCACCAACCTTAATGATGGCAGAATCGTTTCTGACCTAAATGAGATAGGCCAGCGAGAGCTGGTTGCCAAGGGCGGAAGTGGTGGACGGGGCAATGCGTCTTTTGGCAGTTCTATTCAACGGGCGCCACGCTTTGCCGAGCATGGAACTTTAGGATCAAATCACAAGTTAGGCTTAGAGCTTCGCCTGATTTCTGATGTAGGTCTGGTAGGGTATCCGAACGCTGGAAAGTCTAGTCTCTTGGCTTGTATTAGTAACGCTCGTCCAACTATTGCTTCATACCCTTTCACCACACTTAGCCCTAATCTCGGGGTAGTTAAAGGACAACGAGATCGGTTTACAGTCGCTGATATTCCTGGAATTATTACAGGTGCTCATCTCGGTAAGGGTCTTGGGATCGATTTCCTACGACATATTTCTCGCAATCGATTATTAGTGTTTGTCATAGATATTAATGATGAACCCGGCATTAGACTTGATTCCTTACTTAGCGAGCTACGAGAGTACGACCCTACTCTTATAAACCGAGGTGCTCTCATTGCCTTAAACAAAATTGATTTAGTTACTGATGAAACGCTCGAGGAGAAAGAGAGAGACTTGAGTCGTTTCGGGATGCCTATTTTAAGAGTATCGGCGCTCCACAAAAAGGGGCTTGATGATCTTTGTGAGACCATTATCACCATGCTGCCTGAGAAAAAAACTCTTGAGCCCGTTGAGAGCCAACCCGAGAAAATAATTTCTGATCCCATCCGAGTAGTTCAGCACCCTAACAGACTGGGTTGGCGCGTAGTTGGTAACGACCTCGAAAAAGTGGTGTCCCGCTTTGATTGCGCTAACAGGGACGCGGTTTCTTACCTTCAGCGATACTTTGTAAGCCTCGGACTTTTCAAGCTGCTGAAACGTGCAGGCGCAAAAGACGGGGACGATATTTTTGTTGGGGAATCTGTTTTCGAGTATCTTGACGAGTTCAAGGATGATGAATAACTATAACGTTGTGCTGCAGGCACGATAAGTTCCATTTAGGCTCATTTTATTTTGTGGTTTTGTCAGATTACATTCGAGCCTGTGATGTTCCCCTAAATCACATGTATTTAGCCAAAATCATTGATTACGATTCACTTACTCGAAAAACAAAATATTGTATCGATAGGCAAAACTTTGGTGCTATCAGACCAATTTCTCCAGAGGGACTATTTTAAAATAGGGCAGCTTCGTATACACAAACATTCCTGAGGTCCATATAGATACTTCATTCCGGATTGCAGTCCCACGTGCTAACCTCATGGGCGAGGTGTTTTTAGCACTTAGGGATGACGGGGTTTTATAGAAACGAGAGTACCAAGTTTTACACTGCGAAAGCTCCGTTTGGTACATCGGCACCGAGCTTGGCTCGTTAGGGCGCATACCTTGAATTTTTCTAATCTAAAAAAGGAAATTTATGACAAAGGACCCTTGCATCGGGGTGGCCCAAGCTATTGCGTTAGTGCCGATGATTACCACGAATGTGTCATGGCAATGGTTACGCCTAACCGTTTTGAACACATTCTTCGTGTCTCCGCATTAGCAGAAGAAATTGCTCGAGCTAATGCGTTTGATCTTGCCGATATAGCTAGAATCAGGGTAGCCGCTGTCCTTCACGATGTCGCTCGGGATCTTAATTTTGAAGAGATTTTTCAGTTATCACCACCCGAGTTTGACCTAGAACGGCAGTATCCTCTCAGTTTACATGGCCGAGCTAGTCGTGTTATTGCGGAATTGTGGGGCGTAGCTGATCAGAGGATTCTTGAAGCCATTAGTGGTCACGTGTTTGGTGTATCCAAAAGCAATCGGATTGGTATGGTGGTCTATGTTGCTGATGTTTCTGAACCTGGACGAGGTGTAAATGGAGGGATAAGAGAATTAGCTATGGTTGATCTATTTCGTGCTTACCAACTAGCAGTTGAGACAAAAGTTAATTACTTGCGTTCGGAAGGCAAGGCGGTGCATCCCGAAACCATTAAGGCTTATGAAGATATTCTTGATACTGCGTAATTGGGCAACGGTCGGTAACGCCCGCCTTCTTCAGATTGTAGGTTTAGCTGTAATCCTAACTGGGTTAGGCGGATTCTGGTTTTCTGATGCTGAGTCAAGGGTAAGGCCTACCGATGAGCAACGGGCAGCATTTGGTTTGGAAAAGGGGGAGTTCCAGGCAAGCTTTGTCGTTGCAGGGAAAGATGTCTTTTACTCAGCAGATGGCGGTGCAGATCCTGTTTATAACGCTGATGGAGAGATAGTGGCTTGGGATTATCATGGTTCTACCGATGTTAACGGGATGAATACTGATACTATTTTGTTTGTTCAGATCATTAATAACGAGATTACGCTGATTCCAATCCCAAGAGATATTTACCTTGATGATTGGGGAAATCGTATTAATGCTATGTATTACTCTGAGGGCGCTGAGGGTCTTAAGAGGAGTATTTCCGAGCTTTTAGGCTGGCCAATTGAATATTATTTTGTTGTCAATATCGATATTTTTTCTAACCTAGTTAATGCCCTGGGAGGCGTTGAGGTAAACATTCCTTACCGGATGCAGTACGTAGATAATGCCGCTGGGTTAGAAATAGATTTTGAACCGGGCCCAACCCAACTTGACGGAGAGGCAGCTGCAAAATTTGTTCGTTATCGAAATACGTTTAGGGGTGATCTTGACCGGTTGGATAATGTCAAGAGCCTTGCGGTAGCGCTTCTTGGCAAAATAAAAGAGCTCAACATTCGTACGGTTTCTCTTGTTCCTGAGTTATTCCAAATGCTTATTGAAGATGTTGAGACAAATGCTGGTCCAGGACTTTTACGCCAGCTTGTACCTAGAATTGGTAATTTGGAGATTAGGACTGCTACATTACCGACTTTAGAGATAAATGATGAGACCTATCTTAGTTACGACCGATTGGCGATTGAACAGTTTTTAGCTCAGACGTTCCAAGGTATTGGGCGGAGTTTTACTGCCACCCCTAAGGCTACGCTTCTTATCACTAACAGTAGTGGTCTTGAAGGGCTTGCTGGTTGGTATCGAGACCAACTTCGAGGCTTAGGTATACCCATGAGTCGCGTTGTTACGCGAGTAGGCCCTTTCGATTCATCTCCTACCCGCCTTCTGGTCACTGATCGCAACTGGCAGTATGCCGACTTCTACACCGAGCTATTGCATACTACTAAGCATCAAGTTGATAGATTACCTAGAGTTAATAGTAAGGAAATAGACATAGAACTCATCCTAGGTCGGGACGCTGCTCGGCGGTATGCTGATTCTGTTTTGATCAACGAAGATCTTCCTTTAGGGTACTAAATAAGGAGTAAACTTGACTAAACTAGCGGCCGTTCCGATAGAGGTTCAATTAATTGTCGACGCACTTGATAACAAGCGTGCTAAGAATGTTGTGGTGATGGACCTTACTGGAGTTTCGGAGAGCCTTGACTACTTTATTCTCGCTGTTGCCGAATCTTCTCTCCAGCTTAAGGCGTTTGAAGAAAGTATCAAGGAAAAGCTCAAAGAAAATGGATCTCGCCCTCGGGGTGTCGAAGGCCCCTCAGATCGCTGGCTTCTTCTCGATTATGGCGAGGTCGTAGCTCATTTGATGAGTTATGAGGCGAGGGAGTTTTATGACTTGGAGGGACTTTGGGCCGATGCCAAGCGTGTTAATGTCATCCCAAATTGAATAATTGAGGCTCCTTGTGTTTGTCATATAATGGTTTCATGCGAATCAAGATTTGTGGCATCACAAGTCCCGAGGACGCCACCTTAGCTGAGTCTGCTGGGGCGGATGCGATTGGACTAATCTTTGTCTCGGAATCTAAACGTGCAATCACAGTTAGTCGTGCTCAGGAAATCGTTAGTTCGGTAGGACCGCTCCTTGTTCGTGTCGGTGTTTTTTCTAATGCTCCCTTGGAACAAGTGCTTAAGGCTATAAAGATTCTTCGGTTAGGTGTAATTCAATTACATGGTTCAGAGGAGTCAACTTATGTTGCTGAGATACAGAAGCACGTTCCTGTCATTAGAGCTTTCTCGTTTAAGCAAAATCTTACAACAAATGACTTAGAAGGCTATCGTGCCGACGCGTTTCTTATTGATGGCCCAAAGCCGGGTTCCGGTAAGGCATTCGATTGGTCCCAGGCAAGTCAACTTAAAGAAGTTTCACGAATGATTCTTGCTGGTGGGCTGAACCCAAGCAATGTCGCATTGGGCATAAGGCAACTGGGACCTTACGCTGTTGATGTGGCCACAGGTGTTGAGAAGAGTATTGGGGTTAAGGCTCCCCATAAGGTACTTGAATTTGTTCGAGAAGCTAGATCTGCGTTCGCGAATCGGTAGAATTTCCCGTTTAGAAAGGTTTCTCAATCCTTTGGACTTCTCTAAGTTTAATAAGTCCTGTCTAGGACGAGGTATGTGTGGGTTATCCACAAGCTTTAGCTTTTTTTCCACAAGCTTGTGGAAAAAAAGCTAAAGCCCTTCTAGTTTTTTGCCTATCCTTACGGGATCTTGAGAAAACCTGTCAGAGACAGGTTTTCTCAAGGTTACATGCTATAGGGCGAATCTGACACTATTGTATTTGAACTTGTGCTGAGGCAAGTTATCCACAGCTGGGGTCATATTCTTGATAGTACCGTGTTTACTGACAGGGACGGTAAAAACCCGAATCCCTAGTGTTCTTAATTAGGCTTTACACAACAAGCACAGTACTAGATGAGGCGAAGGGACGCTCTAAAGATTTGGGCAATCAGAATTAACTGACAATTGGTTCGTTACCGGGCTTCCATTTGACAGTACACCCTACAGCGTAAGTTTCTGCCTCCTGCACTGTGTTACCAGAGGTTAGAGCCTCAAGAGCATTACGCAATTCGGTCGACGTAACATTGTGCGGCTCCTTAGCATTATCGTCGATACGACCATGGTAGCGGAGAGTTCTGTCCGCATCGAAAACCAATATTTCGGGGGTCCTGACAGCCTTATAGGCCTGAGCAATGGATTGGTCCTCATCGTAAAGATAGGGGAAAGGAAGGTCCTGATCTAGCGAAAACTTCTTCATTGATTCGAAATCATCATCAGGGTAAGTTGCTGCATCATTTGAGTTGATCATTACGAATTGCACGTCTCTTGCCTGGAAATCATTAGCAAGGCTTTTGAGGCGATCGAGATATCCGATGACGTAAGGGCAATGGTTGCAACCTTGGACGTAAACTAATACAGAGGCATCGAAATCACTTAGGCTATACTCTTTTCCATCGGTGGCTGGCAAAAAGAAAGACGGTGCTTGCGCTCCAATAGCAAGGACTTCAGGATGAGTGTTCACAAAAAACTCCTTTAAAACAAGAAACGTGTGGAAACTGGCACGGAAAATATTCCATACTCCTAGGAGGTCCTAATGGAATCCTTAACTAAGGTTACACTGCTTCTAGATGAAGTCAAGTGCGGAACACAAAATAAGCGAGGTTAAGTGGCTCTGAGTTTTTTATTTCCTGCTTTTTTTTGGGTATTAACAGCTATACCAGTAGTAATACTTTTGCATTTCCTAAGGAGGAACAAGCGGCGAAAAGAAGTATCTGCACTGTTCCTTTGGCGTAATGCCTTAGAGATTACCCGGAACCGTAGGCGGTTTGCGGCCAGTTGGGTGTTATTTGCTCAGGTTCTTTTCATTATTTTTATCGTTCTTGCTCTTGTCCGACCAAACCTTAGTGCTGATGGGTCTCCACCACAAATTTTTATTATTGATTCATCTGCAAGTATGGCAGCTCGCGATAGTGATGGGGTGCGGATAGATAAAGCTGTTCGAGAAGCAGAGAAGCTTATTCGAGGCAATGGTCGTGCTCTTGTGATCCGAGCAGGCTTAGATGCCACTGTTGTACAACCCATGACCAGTAATACCCGTACTTTGCAAGAGGCTCTTTCTAAACTCAGAGCATTTGATCGAGATGCTGATTTGGGCAGGGCTATAAAGTTAGCCAATAGCATTGCTTCTGACGGAGAAGTGCACTTGTTCAGTGATCAATCTCCGCCTTCTGGAGCGACCGCGCATTATCACGATGTGAGTGGAGATGGCGTTAACATTGGCATAAGGACCTTTGAGGTTGGAATGCAGCAGGCTTATGTTGCTGTGATTTCGACCAGTCCGCGACCACAAGAAGTTGTAGTTGAGATCACCAAAGATGGTGAGGCCGTTTCTAAAACTAGTCTTTTAATTCCAGCTAAGGGGCAGTCCACTGCTATATTGCCCTTGGCGAGTCACAGAGGGATTTTCGAGGCTAGAATTAAAGTGCCTAGTTGGGATGCCTTGAGTTTGGACGATACAGCCTATGCCGGTATTGAAGACCAAGTGGTTGTTATCGATTCGCGGTCCCCTCAAATAATTAAGGCTCTCGATGCGATACCTGGTGTTACTTGGAGTGTAAGTAGATCTCCAGAAACTTTTGCTGATGCTGATGTTCGAATCTTAACTGGGGTTGATCCAGCAACTCTATCGGGTGGTCGTTATGTGCTCTTTCCAACACCAAGCTCTAATGCCCAAGCGTATGTAGTTAAGGACTGGGATCAGGTCGACTCTCTACTTCGATTCGTAGATTTACGGGAGGCGGTAGTCGGCATAGATCCCGTTTGGAGTGCCGGGGAAGGTAATTGGAAGGTGTTGGCCTGGACCAGAGACCTAAAACCGGTTCTTATTAAGGCTGATTATGCTGATCTTCGAATCGTAAACTTTGCTTTTCATCCTAGCCAAACAAACATAGTTCTTAGACCGGCGTTCCCTGCTCTTATAACCAACATTCTTAGGGAGTTTAGTGGGGATAAGTCATTGGAGCTTGGAACCCCGCTTCCCGACGGTTCTACTTTAAATGGGGTTCTTGTCCAAATGGTAGAAGTTCCCGGAAGTTATGTGGTCGAAGAAAATTTATACACAGCTAACTTGAACAGTGTTGTTGAGTCCAGACTGGAATCATCGTTCCAGAGTGAGAATTTACCAACGAATTATCAAAACCTCGAAGTTTCATTTAAAGATACGACTCACCCCGTTTACATTTGGTTTGTTCTCATTGCTCTGGTAGTTCTTGTTGGAGAATGGATATTGTGGGCCAGGACAGGTGGCAGGAATTGGGTTATGACTAACTCTAAGACTTAAAAAATACTAGCTGTCTGTGTTATTTCTTATCCGTCCAAGGCATATCTTCAATTTGGTAAGCACCTAGGTTGAGTTCCATTTGTTAGCCTATGGTTGGATGGAGACTAAAGAGTGATCAGAATAGATCTTGCTCTTCCACTAACTACCTTTGTGATTCTAGCTTTCGGGCTTTTGACTCTGAGCACCGCAGCGCCCTCTAATGAATTAATACGTCAATTGGTTTTCCTCGGTGCAGGTATTGTGGCAAGTGCAGCGACACTTTGGTTAGGCCGCAGGCGCCTTTTAAGATTCTCAATGCACTTATACATCGCTACTATGGGACTACTCGTCTTAACCAAGCTAATTGGTGCAACCATTAACGGTGCAAAATCATGGTTAATTCTTGGTCCATTGCCAGGTTTCCAACCATCCGAGTTATCGAAAATAGCGCTTATTTTAGCTCTCGCTTCTGTATTCCATGAGCGTCCTGTCCAGGGACCAATGAGTTATTTGAGGCCAGTAGTGTTGATTGCCCTGCCGGTAGGGTTGGTTTTTCTTGAGCCGGATTTGGGGAGTGCTTTGGTGCTCGCAGCTGTAGGCGTTGGTATTTTTATGATTAGGGGTATACCTTGGCGACATCTAGTCGTGTTTGGGACTTTGTTTCTGGTAGCCGTCCCCACTATCGTTTGGCCAAATTTAGAGCCCCACCAAAAAGAACGAATGGTCTCGTTTTTGAACCCTGCAGCGGATCCCCAAGGAAGCGGCTATCAGGTCATTCAATCTACCATTGCGGTTGGTTCCGGAGGATTATTCGGTAAGGGGTATGGCAGAGGAACGCAGTCGCAATTCGGGTTTATCCCCTATCGACATACCGACTTCATTTTTCCGGTTTTAGCTGAAGAGGGGGGGTTCGCAGCAGCCTCAGTTCTGTTGCTCCTGTATGGTTTGCTGTTCTGGCGGTTAGCGTCAATGGCGATGGAGTGCATCTTTCAGCGCGATCAATTTATCGTGGCCGGCGTTCTCGTATTGATTGGTTTTCAAGTTCTGGTAAACGTAGGTGTGACACTTGGGCTTGCGCCGGTGACGGGGATCACCTTGCCTCTTGTATCTTATGGTGGCACGAGTTTAATCGCTACTCTTCTTGGGTTGACTCTCGCTTACGTAGTTCATCGTGATCGTTACGCAGATCGGTAATTACATCTATATATGTTTGTAGCGAATTGTTTTTACCCTGGATATATGCCTACTAGTTGGTATGATCGCAAGGCTGGGGGTTTAGCAAAAACATGGGTTTGGAGTTAACCATAAATGATGTCTAACTACTAGACTTTTTACTGTCCAGTAGCGTCTGAAGGAATCTTATTTGGCGAAGATATTTTAAGTACCTTTGTTATTTTCCATAATCTGATGATCTGGCCGTAAAGCTTCTCCGTCTTGTAGATCCTAACCTCTTGACACAAGCTCTGATACGCTGTGGGTCATGAGTGCACCCGAGAACAGTGACCAGTTTAAGGATGAGATATTGGAGGCGCTTAAGGTGGTACGGGACCCTGAGATTCCTGTGAATGTGGTGGACCTTGGTCTTGTATACCACCTGGAGGTTAGTGACGAGGGTGCGGTTGATATTGAAATGACCCTCACTAGCCCTGGTTGCCCGGTAATGGATATGATCCAGGCTGACGCTGAGTTGGCTGCGATGCAGGTCGATGGGGTTACTAAGGCTAGCGTGACGTTTGTTTGGGATCCAGTTTGGACAACTGAAAAGATGACCGAGGACGGAAAAAAGCAAATGAGGATGTTTGGGTTTAGTGTTTAAGGTTATCTGGTAAACGCTTTTGGTGGTTAAGTATGGATGTTAGGTAACAAAAGGGGTTCCTTGTAGTATGTTGCGAAATTTAGTTATCCCCGGTTAAACAGATAATTCACTGATGTTGGGTTGGGTAATGGAAGAGCTCAGGGTTTTGCTTCATGGGTTTCTGTGCTCTCTAATTGTGCGTTGGGATTTTGCTTATAGAAATTCTGATAAACGAATGATTTTGGATGCTGGAAACTTGTGTTAACTATCCCGGTGGTATGGGTGTCCTGTTCGTATTGTTTCAGCGCGATAGAGTTGCTCGAGCAATACAATGCGAGCTAGTTCATGAGGAAGTGTCATAGGTGATAAACTCCAACTATCGTGGGTGTCATTAGAGGTTACGAGATCTTTAGGGTGCCCTTCTGCGCCCCCGATAAGAAAACTCATTAGACTGACTCCTCGGGTTTCTAGATCACCAATGTGTTTCGCTAAATCTCTCGAACGCCAGTCTCGGCCTTGCTCGTCAAGCACTACAACATAACCCTTTGCGTGATTTAGTAGCAGGTTGGACTCCTCGTATTGGCGTTCCCGGACTATTTTGTTCCGGGAGGGTCGCACTTCAATCAGCTTGGCTTTGCTCAGCCCTGACAAGCGTTTAAGGTAGTGATCGCCCACTTTCGCAAAAGATGTATGTTTTAAGTTGCCAATGGTAATGATCTGGTAACGCATTTATTTAGGGTTATATAGCAGGGCCCGAGATATTACTTTTTCTTACTAGGAGCTGTAGCTGTAGTTGAGGCTTCTTGGGAAACCGTCTCGGTTTTCCCTATTTTAGGGGTGGCTAGTTGTGCGTCAAGTTTATTTAGGAACTCGTTGCGGCGGGTTTTTCGCAGATTACTTTTTTCTAAACTTTTGGTAAGTTGTTCAAAATCAATCGCGGCCCGAAGTAACTCTAATTCGCTTCGGGAGAAGGTTTGGCCATGAAGTATGTGTTCCTCGAATGCCTCAAAGGCTAATGGCGACACTGCTTTGACGATTTCTGCCATCGCATCTCCATAAACACGGATCTCGTATTGTGCATGCCAGTCCATACGAAGGCGCAAAAAATGAAAAAGGTTGTTTAAGTCGATTTGCCAATACATCTCTGTATAAAGCGAGAGGGGTAGGTTGATGCGGGCTAGTTCCCGCGCAAGACCGTCTTCAAGGATTTCCTGGTAATTTTCGTAGACATTTTGCTGATCAGATGCGAGCATCTGAATTACTTTTTGTTGCAGGTCAGTTGGGACTTCCGCCTCGCTGCCACCCTGGCGGTTTCGTTGTGATTGTAATCGGACCTCGTGCTCTCTGGGGAGGTAGAATTCATCGCGCATGACACTATATCGACCACTTATTTCGTTTAGGCGAGCTGTCCGGTGCCGGATCCATTGGCGGGCAACGAAGATCGGCATTTTTACGTGAAAGGTAAGGATTACTTGTTCGAAAGGGGAGGTATGGCGATTGCGCAAAAGGTAATCGATTAGTGCTCGATCCTCACGAACAGTTTTAGTTCCCTCGCCGTATGAAACCCGAGCTGATTGAACAATGCGAGCGTCGCCACCCAGGTAATCTATCAGTCGGACAAAGCCGTGATCCAATACAGGGAACTCCTGATCAATGAGCTGTTCAGCCGCTGGGACGTTAATTCTAGCCATATAGAGTTCATTATACTCAGCTGAAGCTCCTTCCATGGGTTTGCTGGTGTCCTTGAAAAGTCACCCATGAGAGTATTCTGAGTGACTAATCTAACAATGGCGAGTTCTTGCGTCAGCAAGGGCACTTCTTAGTTCTCATGGACTCTTCATTGTTATTGACATTAAGGGGTTAGATGTGACATGCTGATCATGGATTTGTGTCACTGCTGGGGACGTATCGGAAGGAGGTGGAAACCCCAAAAGCGGTCTTAGCGGAAACAGGTCCCGGTGGGAAACCCAGTATCCGTCGAAATTTTGAGGAGGAAACACGGACACTCCCCAATGACTTTCGAAAGATTCAGGGCGGAACACCGCGTAACTTAATTAATAAATACAAGGGGTTAATTACAGTGAATAAACTGATTGTTGCTTTTCTAGCCGCATTTTTGGTAAGCGGCGCGATGGCTGACGGCCACGACTTCCCGGATGTTCCGGCGAATCACTGGGCTGGCGACGCTGTCCACCGCATTGCCGACCACGGCATAATCATCGGTTTCCCCGATGGAACCTTCCGTGGTAACGAAAGTTTCACACGTTATCAAGCCGCGCTAGTGATCAGCCGTACTGTGGCTGTCCTAAGCGCCAACGCTGAGGCTGCGAACGCCATGACGGCTGACGATATCGCCTCACTACGCAATGCTCTTCAATCTCTAGCTTCAGATGTGTCCGCTAACAGCGTTCGCTTAGCTGCCCATGAGGCCGCCATCGCTTCGATAGCTGATGCTGGTGAAGTTCGTTCGGACGATATAGCGGCCCTTTCATTGGGGAACGCTGCCCGTCTTGACGATCTTGAAGCTGCCATTCACGACGCTCATCATGATGATGGCGCTAGCTCTGCTGATGTTCAGGAGCTGCAGGATCACGTGGCCTCTCTTGGTCAACAACGTGACCTTGCTCTAAGTGCAGCTGCTTCCGCTGGTGATCTTGCTAGCGATGCACTTGCTCACGCTGGTAAGGCTGCTGCTCGCGCACGTGAGAACGCTGCTGCAGTATCTGCCCTTGGCACCGTTGTCAACCTACTTAGCGATAATGTTGTAGCGCTAGTACAGGCCCCCGCGCCTGCCGCAGTTGATGTTAGTGGTATCGCTAGTAATGCGAGCGATATCGGCAACATTCGCGAGTTCGTAATTACGCTGCGTCGCGACCAAGTAGCTATCGGTGAGCGAGTTTCCGCCCTCGAAGCGTCTGACGCTGCTAATTCCGCTGCGATCACTTCGCTCGAAGGTCGCGTAACGACCCTCGAAAGCAACGTGTTTGATGTTTCAGGAACACTTGGTTTCGACTTCGATGTAGTTCGTACGGGTGGTGCCGGCGAGATGTTTGATATTGATCGTGCCTTCGGTGACGGCTTTACCGCTGGCGGCGTCTCTGCGTTCAGTACTGGTACGTTCGATGATGACGACGACGGTGAAATCGATCGTGAAGCTAACGAAGACGCCGAAGTTCAAGGCAACGTAGCTGGCGATTTCGCTACCGATCTTAGCGTTTCTATGGGCTGGGCTTCAGCCTTTGACGGTGTCGGCAGCCCGAATGGTCTTAATTCCTTCGAGGGTGTTCTTGATGTCGCCATTGAAGCGCTTGTAGACGATGCTGGTGAAGCTGTCGTTGATGAAGATGGCAACCCAGGTTACGGAATCACGGTTGAGAGCGGCACAGTTGCTGGCCTCATCGGTGATGAGAGCAGCCTCTTCTTCAACTTTGGTGAGGAATCAGGTCTTCAGCTCGGTGGATATGGTGCTGATCACGTCGAGAACGACGGCTTTAACTTCGGCCTTCGGTCTGATTCGATCGCTGGTGATGCTGTCCTGAACGGTTATTACGTCACTACTGCTGCCAATGCGTACGCTACTGGCCTCGAAGGCCGCTTGGCTCCGCTTGATGGCTTCAGTGGTGGGGCTATGGTCTCCATCAACAACACTAATGCTAGCGAAGCTGGTGATAGTGCTGACGATAACGTCCGTACCCTCGTTTGGGGCTTTGACGGCGCAGCTACTCTTTCTCTAGTCGATGTCACTTTTGAGTACCAGAATGGTGCCGTAGAAGGTGGCGATAGTCTCTCCGCGGTTACCTTGAATGCTACTGTTGATACGACTGATTTGGGAGTTCTTAACGAACTGTCGCTCGGTTACTTCGACGTTCCAGCAGGTTGGATTGCTCACGCGGGTGCCGATGCTGATATTGTTGAGGATAATGCTGGTTTCATCATTAACACTGGTGTAGACCTCCTCACACTCGATATCGACGGGCATTTCACGCAATACAACACTGCTACGGAGCAAAACAGGGCCTTCGGCGCCTCGGTTGCACTTGACCTAGACTTCGGTCTTACTGTCAGCGGTAGCTTCAACCAGGCTTACCAGGACGGTACCCTCGTTGATGCCGCTACTGAGCGTGACGCTGAATACGAGTCTAACTTCGGAGTTACCGTAGATCATGACGGTAGCGCAGATGACGCCATAATTGATGGCCTGACGCTCGGCTTGGCTTACACTCAGAGCGAGGCCGACAATAGCGGTACGGAAGTCGCAGTTTCAGCTGAATACGGCTTGAGCTTCGGTGTCCTCGCTATTGATCCGTACGCTAACTACACCAGAACTGCTGACTCTGACGCTGATGCAGACGACACTACCGAACTCTTGGTTGGTGCTTCTGTAAGCTCTGAGACTCTGGACGTCTTAATGGCGCCTAGTCTCTCGGGTAACGTCAACTACCGCACCAACGCTCACTCCATGGCTGATGCGGATGGCGATGAGTACACAGCTACAGAAATTCAGTTCTCTGCTGGTGTCACGTTGAACGAGTTCCTGTTTGACAACAGTGTCCTCAGTGCCACCTACGCGTCTTACAGTGGTACCAACACCACTGTTGATGCGGGCGCAGACGCCACTATCACTGCAGTTAGCACTGATGCAGATACCAGTGGTGTCAACAGCACTACCTCGGGATTCGAATTGTCCTGGACCTACTGGGATCTTAACTTCCTATACGGCCAGTTCACATTTGATCCTGATACGGCCACTGCATCCGACGCCTCGTCGGCTCAGTACTTCAGCCTCTCTTACACTATCGACTTCTAAACATCTCGATTTAGAGAGGAAGAGAGCCCCGCTTTTGCGGGGCTCTCCCTTTTTTTGTTGTTCCGAAATTTGGATAGAGTTTCTTTAACTGTAAACCCGTAAAGCTTTTGGTAGTATCTCAATTCTGAATTCTTTGCAAGGTTCCATCATTTCACCATCCACATGCGCAAAACGTGGAGTTTCCCAGCTGAGTAGGACTTTACTCCCACGGAAGGAGAAAACTTCTGGATGACTTAGGTGTTTACCCCGCATAGTTCTAGGGATGATGCCCAGTGTGCCTAAACGCCCAAAGTAACCAGCGGCAACTACGTCAAGCATTCCGTCGTCAGGGGATGCATCGGGTGCGAACAAGAAACTACCACCTACTCGTGGTCCATTATGGGTAGATACAAGTAACGAACGACCCCCGTAAACCAAATTTCCGTCTACCTCAATCTCAACGCGGACTAACTGGTGCGCTACCAACGTAGTGACTGCTGCGTAAAGGTAGGCTACCTGGCCCTTCAAAAACCTAGGGGCACTACGCATTCGGTTCGCTACATCAGCGTCAAACCCCACGCCAACTGCATTGAAAAACGGAACATCGTTAACTAGGCCAACGTCTATCTTTCTTATTTGCGCACGGTGGATAATGTTGACTGCTTCCGACAAATCAAATCTATTGACATTAAGTGCGAAAGCAAAGTCGTCACCTGAACCAACTGGTAACACGCCTAACGTCCGTCCAGTACCAAAGCATGCTGAAGCAGCCTCATGGACGGTACCATCGCCACCCAGCACAATAACGTCCGCATCTTTCGGCAGGGACTTTACCAAGCAGGTTGCGTGGCCTGGTCTTTGTGTGACAAGCACTTCGTGATCAAAACCAGCTTTTAGTAAAAGATCCCGTGCAAGCGGCAATGCCTTGGACCCCCGGCCTCGGCCGGCTACAGGGTTAAAAACAACGTAAATCAAGAGCTCCCATGTATTTTAACCTGCCGAAACATCAAGCGACAGGCTAGAATCAGATTATGTTCTCTACGGTTGAATTATTTTGCCTCGAAGGCCTTCCCAAGGAACTACGTTCTATTCTAGAGACTGAGCATCCCTGGGAAGTACTCGAAGGTATAGACGCATTCACAAGACAACTGTCTGATGACCGTCGGGGAAAGGTTCACCCGACAGCGGTACTTGAAGGATCAGTGTTTCTATCTGAAGATGCTGTAGTTGGCCCACATGCTTATATCCGTGGTCCAAGTTGGATCGGGTCTGGGTGTAAGGTTGGTCATGGTGCTTACATACGGCCTCAAGTCGTTTTGTGTCCAGGGGCATTCGTTGGGCATGCTTCGGAGGTTAAACGTTCACTGTTTCTTCCTAACGCCAAGGCGCCTCACTTTAATTATGTTGGCGATAGTGTTCTTGGTCGTAACGTAAATCTTGGGGCGGGCGTAAAGATAGCCAACTTGAGCGCAATAGGTGGTCAAATACCTTTAGGTGACGTTACTTTAAAGAAGTTTGGGGCAGCCTTGGGCGATGACGTATCTGTTGGGTGCAATGCGGTTCTAGCTCCCGGTTCTATAGTCGGCAAAAGGACAGTCATATATCCGAGCGTCATGGTTAGGGGTTACGTCAATTCTGACTCGATCATGAAATTCAAACCTAAATCCGAGACTGTAAAGCGTAAAACACCTAATAAGTCGTAGCGTGATGGACTGAATAGTGGTTTTCCCTCTCTATGATGACAATCCACGCCATGGACCCGCTGTGGTTATGTGGGCCCTCGTTGTGGTTAACGTCGCAATATTTCTTTTCCAAAATCAGCTTAACGATCGTGATCAATTCCTCTTTATTTTGCGTTACGGCCTCATTCCAAGTGATCTCTTCGGGTCCCCTTTTAGAGAAATTCCCAACCTAATATCAAGTTCTTTTCTGCATGGAAGTCCACTACATTTAGTCAGCAACATGTTCTTCTTGTACGTATTCGGTGATAACGTTGAGAATCGGTTAGGCCATTTTGGCTTTTTAGGTTTCTACCTGTTCGGCAGCATAATTGCTGGCTTGGTACACGCTAATTTCGCCAGTAGCTCTTTTGTGCCTATGGTAGGAGCATCTGGCGCAGTTAGCGCGGTCTTGGGAGCCTATATTTTCCTTTTCCCCCGCCGTAAGGTTCTAACACTGATTACCCCGCTATTTGTGCCGTGGCTAGTGTTACGTTTAATCGCGAGAGTCCCTAGATTCTTTCTTCCGTGGCTCCCAGCTTGGATATTTATCGGTTACTGGGCTTTAATTCAAACGATAAAAGCTACTAACATGCTTATGCAAGGTTCTACTGGATCCGCGGGCGGTATCGCCTGGTGGGCCCACGTTGGTGGTTTTGGCATAGGTCTTATTACCGTGGTTATTTTTTCGGTTTTTAGGAATACGAGACCCCCAATACGGAAAACCATAGAGCGGGATTAAAAGAAAGCTTTAATATTTTGGTTGTATCAATAAGTCAAGAATCAGCTCAGCCTGTGTCTCGCGGGTTGAGTTAGCACTTCGATCTTTTGATTATTAGGAAATCATGGTGCTAATGCGGTTACCCCTGTGCCATTGAGGTGAAAATAGGGTTCTAGTTGGGCGGTCCGAAGGTTTTTAAGTGATTTGAAGACGAGCGTAGCGGACTAACAAATGTTTAAGCCCCACTGATTCAAATTGAACAGCTACTTCAATCTGAGTGCCTTGGCCCTTCACTCCAACCACCGTTCCGGATCCAAATCTAGGATGTTTGACACGTTCACCACCTTTATAGGGCGATCCTGCTATTCCAGAAGTGACAGTCTTAACCAAAGAGGTGTCCTCTTTGGAACTATTGATGGAATTTTGATTTGATGAGGCGTGTATCTCTCTCCCTAAAACATCAATCTCGACCAATGCTCCCTTCGGTATATCCTCAAGAAAGCGACTTGGCCTAGCGTACTCTGTGCGCCCAAAACTCATTCTAGATTCGCAATTGACTAGGAAAAGGTCCTCTTGCGCTCTAGTGATTCCCACATAAAGAAGGCGTCGTTCTTCCTCAATCTCTTGCAGGCTGCTGGTTGAGCTACGATGCGGGAGAAGATTCTCCTCAATTCCGACCAGTAGTACAACGGGGAATTCTAGTCCTTTGGCGTTATGAAGAGTCATGAGGGTAACCGCTTCTTCTGGTAGTTCATTGTTAGCTGCCTTAACTGCACGGTCGTCAACGCTAGCCATAAGAGCCGCCTCGTCAAGAAAATCACTAATTGAGCCTCCCTCTTCCGCTTCCCATTCAGCTACAGCGTTTAAGAGTTCCTCGAGATTTTCCAACCGACCTTCAGCTTCAAAAGAACCTTCTTCTTTAAGGGCTTGCATATATCCAGATTGATCTATAACGGCTTTCATAAACAGACCAGCTGGCAAGGAACTAGCTTCCTCAGAGAGGTCATCCATGAGCTCCACAAAGTTTGCTATTTGCCTAACTGCAGGAGTACCACGTAAGACGCTCTCTGCTTGTCGGAGCGCATCAATCAAATGGATTTGCTGATGAGAAGCCGCTTTAACTAGCTTATCCTCACTGGTTTTGCCAATTCCTCGTTTCGGACGGTTCAGAATGCGCTTCCAGGCCATGTCATCCAATGGATTGATAGATGCCCTGGCGTAAGAAAGGACATCCTTCACTTCCCGGCGTTCGTAGAATCCTACCCCACCTACGATGCGGGTCGGTATTGATCCCCGCCGTAGCGATTCTTCTAGCACTCTTGATTGGGCATTGGTACGGTAAAGGACTGCGAAGTCGTTGAAACTGTAATCCTTTTCGGCCATCAACAGCTCGACTTGTCTTGCCACGAAATCCGCCTCAGTGCGGTGATCGGTAGCGCGATAAAGCCGAACGCGATCACCACTCTCTTTGACAGGTAGAAGTTTCTTTTCTAGGCGGCTTTCATTGGGTACGATGATGGCGTTGGCTACTTCTAGAACGTGAGCTACACTCCGGTAGTTGAGTTCCAAGTGAAAGACAGCAGCATCCTCATAATCACGCCTAAATTCAAGAATGTTGGTAATGTCGGCTCCCCTGAAGGCATAAATACTCTGATCAGGATCACCCACGACCATGAGATTACCGTAACCTTCAGCTAATTGACGGGTAAGCCTATACTGAGCGCGATTCGTATCCTGATATTCGTCCACATGAATGAAAACCGCTCGCTTCTGAACTTGGTCAAGGACGTCTGGATGGTCGTCAAATAACTCGACTGTTCGCCCTAAGATGTCATTGAAATCAACTGCATTAACCTGCCGGAGTCGAATTTCATACCGTTTGAAAACCTCAACTAGAAAGTCTATGGGCACGCCAGACACAATCCGCCCTAGAGTTGTTTCCCCCGTTGCCTCAAGATTCTCAGGTGTCCACAGGTTAGATTTAGCCCGATCGATTAGGGCTCTGAGCACCCGAGGATTTATTTCTTTAGTTCCTTGCAAGGCAAGGATCTCCTTAAGAACATCAAGTTGATCAGTATCATCATAAATTGCGAATCCTGACTGAAGTCCTACCCTCTCCCCATAAGTTCGCAATACTTGGAGGCAGGCAGAATGAAAGGTATTCACCCAGATGTCTCGTGCAGTTGTACCAATAAGGTCCTTGACCCGCTCGCGTAGTTCACCAGCAGCCTTATTGGTGAAAGTAACCGCTAGAATCTGGTTAGGATCAACTTCGTGTTCGTTCATTAGATAAGCAATGCGTTGCACTACTGTCCTAGTCTTGCCAGATCCAGCTCCCGCGATAACGAGAGCTGGACCAGTGTGATGCATAACAGCTCTTTTTTGCGCGTCATTCATGTGAGATAGCAGCGAGTGATCAGACACAGCCAGGTTATTCTAACGCTTTGCTTCAGGACTTACGTCCGCAAAGAAATTTTACAGGAACCAAGCTACAAATTTGTATTTATTAAAGACGGGTTCGAAAAGATTGTTTGGTTATTGGGGGGTCACTGTTATGGTTGATTTAGAATCGATAAGTTAAACATCTTCTTGAATGGGCTAGGAAGTGTTAGGACAAAAAGCTGCCTCAGTGCATCAGAGTAATAGAATCAGGAATGGTGAGCGAATGGACATGCTAAGCGTTTCGAAAATAGTAAACTGGATTTCGTGAGCGAACCAGATAAAGCATTTTACTGTGTGTGGAGTAACGTTCTTGAATGGATGAGAGCCTATGCGAATGAGAATGGAGTTGCGCTTTTTGAAAAAGAGGCTGACTTTCCAGACTATATATATCGAATGGAGCGCCCCTACGAACTTCCCACCACCATTATGAGTGCGAGCCTATCAGATCGAGATGGAAAGCCTGTTTTGATGCTAAATGCAAGTCCGAGACACGCTATTTTCAAAGAGGTGGTGTTACACCCGTTCGAGTCTCACAGTTATCGGAAGCTAAAACTCAATTCTGAAGGCACTGCGCTGGTGGAAGGCAAGCGGCAGTTTACGCGTGAAATGCTTTACGGCCTAGCAGATGACCTTTTTGGGGAATCCATTTCATCCTGAACTACTGCGAACTAGTGGAACATGCTGTTTTTGTATGTCAGAAAAGTTTCACTACTTCTCAATCGATTAGTAATAATTAACCGCCAGGAGGTCTTGTTTGTAACCACGCAAGCCTTGCCAAAGATGAACAAGTGCTTTAGTTGGGGTTATGAGAAGTCTTCCCGACTGTGTTTTCGCTTCATCACAGCTAGACTAACAATATGAAACATCGTGGCGAACCCCTACGCTTTCGGCGCATGGACCATTTGATTGGTCACACCCCAATTGTAAAGCTACAAAATGTTGGTCATAAAGATATGGCTGAGGTGTGGGTCAAGCTTGAGGGACAAAACCCTGCGGGCTCTATCAAGGATAGAACTGCTTTAGGCATGATCGAGGATGCAGAGGACAAAGGCATCCTACAGCCTGGCTCTGGGCAGCGGATAGTAGAGCCCACGAGTGGAAATACAGGCATTGGATTAGCCTTTCTGGCTGCTGTTCGCGGTTACCGCTGTACCATCGTTTTGCCAGATAGTATGAGTGAGGAGCGCAAAAAGACATTAGTCGCCTACGGTGCTAAATTAGAGTTCACTCCAGGCCATTTGCGAATGCAAGGTGCCATTCCACGGGCCCAAGAGATTGCCGATCAAGATGGGGTTTGGATGCCTAATCAATTCGAAAACCCTGCCAATCCAGAACATCACTACCGGGTTACCGGACCGGAAATATGGGAACAGATGCAAGGTAGGATAGACGCTTTCGTTTGGGCTAGTGGTACGGGAGGGTCTATAAGTGGTATTGGTCGTTATTTCAAAGAGCAAAATCAACTGATCCAAGTAATCGCTGTCGAACCTATCACGAGTGCAGTTATTAGTGGTGGGCAACGGGGGCCACACCTCTTCCAAGGTATGGGACCAGGTTTCCTACCAAAAAACCTAGACCTCGATTTGCTTGATGGCGTTCGTTCCGTTAGGGAAGAGGATGCTTTCCCGCTAGCTCGCCTTCTTGCCTCTCAAGAGGGATTATTTGTTGGAATGTCATCTGGAGGAAGCATTTGGGCAGCTCTTGAGGTAGCTCGTGAACTTGGGCCAGGGAAAGTAGTTCTAACTTTGGCTGCAGATAGTGCAACACGGTATGTCAGTACAGAACTATTCGACGATAACTCATAGGTAGTGAACCCACTGAAGGGTCCAAGATCTCTGGTTGATTGATAGAAAGCGATGTAAGCAACAGTTGTTTCACCAATCACTTGATGTTGAAAGTACTCATGCGCTGATGTCGCTACCTGCGAACAAGTGCGACGAAGAGCCAACTGGCTTAGCGTCCTCCACACGATCAATCCTGAAAGTCAAGACTTTTTGCCTAACATGACAGTAGGCACGAATGTGCGTCCCATTGAATCTACGAACATCGACTGTTCTTTCCCGACCGTTATATACCATCCATACGCTGATCGATCCCTGAGCTGCCCTGTGGAAAACGTTTTCAAACTTACTACTAGAAAAATCTATCTTTATTACTTCCTGTTTGCCCTTCTTCTGATACAGTAGCTGCCCGTGTTTTAGGGCGTACTCGTAAAGGTCCCGGGTGAGACGTACGTCTTCAAGGCAGTAGCGTTCGAGTTCNCCCCAATTCTGTTGGCGGTAATATTCTAGGGCATCTAGCCCTGAACCAACCTTGGAGCTGCCTAAGGTCTCCTGTGCTATTGCATCGAGGCTTAAGCGGTGTCCAAGTGATTTTTGCACTTCGATCATCAAATCCCGTGTGGGAAGATCTAGCACCCACTCTCCCAGCGTACCGGCAAGTACGGGCCAGTCAAAAGCCACAAGATTAAATCCAATAATAAGATCAGCAGCCCGTAGTTCAGCTTCTAACCTAGCGAAGTCGTTTTCCCTATAGCCGTTAAAACACTCATTTTTATAGTGATAGACACCTACGATACTCACTCCTAACTCAGCCCTAAGATGCCTCCCACCAACCTCATCAAATGAATGTTTGGTTTCCAGGTCAAGAACCAGCTGATTCATTGTAATTACTCATCAACTTTAACGAGGCCTAAGATTTCATCGTGAATCTTACTATTGCTTGCGATAAGGACAGGGTCTACTAAACGATAAGTGTCACCTATTCGGTTGGTCACGGTTCCACCGGCTTCAGTAACTAGAAGCAAACCAGCGGCAACATCCCAGGGGTTGAGAGTCAACTCCCAATAAGCGTCAAGCCTGCCGCTTGCTACGTAACTGAGATCTAGAGCTGCGGCACCAGGCCTACGGATGGTTCTAACTTTTGGGAGGACCNTCGCGAACACTTTAATATTTGCCATGGCAGCCTCGGGGTCATAAGCGAAACCCGTAGCCAGCATAGATTTCTTCAAGATTGTTTCGTCTGTGACTGATATTGGACGACCGTTTAAGAAGGCTCCGGAACCACGTATCGCAGTAAATAATTCGTCACGGACAGGATCCAATACCACAGCTATCATTATCAATCCCTCAATTTCAAGAGCTATTGACACGCAGAAGTAAGGGAAACCGTGAGCATAATTTAAGGTTCCGTCAAGGGGGTCTACAATCCAACGATAACTACCCTCACTACTTTGTCCTAATTCCTCGCCTAGCACAGCATGATTCGGATAAGAACCCAAGAGCGTTTGGCGAATAGATTGTTCACACATCCTATCGACCTTAGTCACGAGGTCGGTATCTGTTGATTTTGTATCAATTTCTAAGTCTCCACCTAAATGAAACATTTGTATTCTTGCTGCTTGTTGAGCAGCTTCAATTGCGGTTTCTTGATAATCCACCAAATTCATAACGTTCATGATAACGCTCCTTGCAGCTGAAGTTGTGAGACAGGTCCCAGATAAAAATCAATGATTGCAATAANATCTCGTCAGAGTTAGAAGATTGGAAAGTGATTACTTAGGCCGCCCTACATTAGAATAGTAAAGGTTAGATCAACGTAGAATGAACGTAATGTGCTATCGCTTTACGTGAGACTATTGGTCTAATCTTAGAGCGTATTAAGACTAGATTATAATTCCAGATTGACAGGGGAGAAGTATGTCATTAGAGCCAATTCTTATAGCTGGTACTTGGAGTCAAGCTAAAGATCCAAAGGGAAGTTTTTCTGCTGTTAATCCAGCAACCAAACAAACCCTCCAAGAATCCTTTCCGGTTTCCGGTCGACTAGACATACAAGACGCTGTTCTAGCCGCTAAGGGGGCGGTTTCCAAACTTCGAACCCAGGGCCCTGAGAGAATTGCAACCTTCCTAGAACTATATGCAAGCGGCATCGAGGAACGATCAGAAGAACTAGTCAACAGAGCCAATCTCGAGACGGCTTATCCTCAGGAACCACGACTCCGTTCGGTGGAGCTACCCAGGACGACTGATCAATTAAGACAGGCTGCCGCAGCTGCATTACAAAGGTCTTGGACGCATTCCACAATCGAGACTGCCAGTAACATTAGGTCCATGTTCGGCCCTCTGGGAGGACCCGTAGTAGTCTTTGGCCCCAATAATTTCCCTTTCGCTTTTAATTCTGTAGCTGGTGGAGATTTTGCAGCAGCGATAGCAGCAGGCAATCCAGTGATAGCTAAAGCGAACACTGGTCATCCCGGGACGACAAAAATCTTAGCTGAGATTGCTTTAGAGGCTGTGAGGGCAAGTGGATTACCGGAGTCAATGGTGCAGATGATTTATCGAACACCACCTGAGATTGGTCTTGAGCTCGTGTCTGACCCGCTTGTGGGAGCAACCGGTTTTACGGGAAGTCAATCTGCAGGGCTGAGCCTTAAGGAGGCAGCTGATAANGCAGGAAAACCGATCTATCTAGAGATGTCTAGCGTCAACCCTGTTTTTGTACTTCCGGGTGTTTTGAGCGAACGCTCAAACGAAGTAGCAGACGAGCTTTACTCCTCATGTGCTCTAGGGGCAGGTCAATTTTGCACTAAGCCTGGACTGACAGTAATCATAGAGGGTAGTGCAGGGGAGAACTTTATTGACCAGCTAAGTGAACGCTTCGAAGGGAATCCAGCGGGAACTCTCCTTGGAGCTAGTGGGCTAAATGGCATTACCGAAGGTACAAGAGTCCTGCAAGCACATGGTGCGGAGATTGTAACTGGGGGCAAAGAGATAGACGAACCTAGATATGCTTTCGCTAATACTTTATTGCGGGTTAGTGGTGATGTTTTTTTACAGAATTCAGACGTCTTGCAAGCAGAGTCGTTTGGAACAGTTAATCTCGTGATNGTGTGTCGCGACATCACTCAGATGTCGGAAATAGTGTCNANNCTAGAGGGCAATTTGACAGGAAGTATNTACAGTCNTAGTGNTGGTGAGGATGATGCTGCATACCGTTGTCTTGCAGCTACCCTTCGTGAAAAGGTAGGACGTTTGCTCAATGACAAAATGCCTACGGGAGTCGCTGTAGTTCCGTCCATGAATCACGGAGGGCCGTTCCCGGCAACAGGTCATCCCGGGTTCACAGCTGTAGGAATTCCAGCTTCTCTTTCCCGCTTTGCTGCTCTATACAGTTATGACGAGGTAAGGTCCCACCGACTCCCTCCTGAGCTCCAGGACGTTAACCCAACTGGTTCTATGTGGCGGTTAGTTGACGGAGAGTGGACTAAGAATGATGTTCCAAGCTAATGTCAAAAAATAGGATCTTAACGTAAAAGGTTTTCAATAATTGAGATTGACATTATCCTGGAAAGAAGGTCCTTCTTTTGGCGTTGTACCGGTGAGGTGGGTTTCGCAATAGAGATCCGATGGGATGTTGAGTAGAACACTTCGGGCAGAAATCAACTCTCCACGGGTGGACTGAAAAGACTACTAATCGATTACTTTATCGCTTGTTGTGAAGGTTGCAGTTGTTACGATAATTTACTAAATGGGTATTGGGTCAGATGCTAATCGTGGAAAACTTCTAAACAAGGCATTGTTTTGGAGAGCATAATTAACTTCAATGCGTAATTTTATGTTGTGTGGATTAACGCTCTTGTTTTGTTCCAGTACTTTGAGCCAATCTTATGCCACGTCAGACATTCGTGTTCTTTTAGACAACGGTATTGCTACTGTGAACATCATTTTTAGTACTAAGCATCGTGGTTTTGTGGACGGAATATTAAAATTTGACGCTACATCGGGACTTGAATGGCAATTGGAAGCATTAGAAAGCCGATTATATGTCGACAACGAAAATATCGGCCAGAGTATTACGTTTCAACCTATAGGAAGTTTAATCAACTGGCGTGGCCAGAAATACCGTGGTGCAATTCAATTTGTTGCTGTAGGCGAGAAGATCAGGGTGATTAATCGCCTTGACCTCGAACAATACCTTCGTGGCGTCGTGCCAGCCGAAATGCAAGGAAACTGGCCTCTAGAGGCGCTTAAAGCACAGGCTGTAGCTTCGCGTAGCTATGCTCTGGCTAGGCTTAATCCCCAGGGAGACTACGACGTTTGCGGCACGATCCAGTGTCAGGTGTACCGTGGGGTATCTGTCGAGCACAACCGTAGTGACCGTGCGATACGGGAGACGAACGGAACGGTGCTTATGCATCAAGGTGAAATAGCAGTCACCTACTATCATTCGGATTCTGGGGGTACAGTCGCGTCTAGTGCTGAGGTGTGGGGGGTATTTGAGCCTTATCTAGTGAGTAAAAGTGATGTCGGTACTTACACACCACACCGTAACTGGCAGTTTCGAATTGACCCTTCAAGGGTAACTACAGCCTTACGAGGACTTGGTTCCGACATCGGCTCAGTTTCAAGTCTTCAGATTCTAGAATACAGTGAATCTGGTCGAGTTTCCCAACTAAAAATATCTGGATCGGACGGGAGTTTGGTCCTCAAGGGGCAGGTCTTAAATAAAATTGTACGAGGGTGGGGTATGAAGTCGACCCTATTTGTGCTTTTGGATGGCCTAACGGCTCAAGGAGACGGATGGGGACACGGAGTGGGTATGAGTCAATATGGGGCAAAGCAACTTGCTCAATCCGGTTATAAGTACAGCGAGATCCTGAGGTTTTACTACCCAGGTACACGATTAACAAATGTCAGGTCTCCGAGAACGCCTAAAGAATAAAATTTCGTGTTAATCCAAAAAATATGCAGGCGAGTTGTGCTCATGCTCCTACCAAATAAAGTTGTTCAGGCTGCTATTCAGAAATCCCTACCGGCGTCTGCATATTAAGGTTGTTTATTGAGGGTCCTTTAGTTATCAGGGATAATTAAGTGATAACCTGTTACGCTTGACGAGATGACAGTTGTTGTCGAGCTACCTGCACTTCTCAACTTTAGAGTCCTGATTGTCAACAAAAAGAACCNCCATTATTATGCGAGCCAAATGTACAGGGCCTCAAAATTAAGTGAAGGTGAAACCTAGTGACCCAACTGACATATGTACCAACACCGATCGGAAATTTGAAGGATATTACTATCCGAGCTCTTGAAGTCCTCCGGATTGCTGATGTGGTGGCGGCTGAGGACACTCGAAGAACACGGAAGCTATTGAGCCACTACGAGATCTCGACCCCGGTAGTGCGGCTTGACCAGCACACCATATCTACTAGGGCACGGAGAATTTTAGAAGCTAATGAATCGATAGCCTTCGTTACGGACGCTGGCACCCCAGGAATTTCTGACCCAGGCGCCGATCTACTAAAATTGGCACTTGGTCTAAACGTGGAGATCGAGGTTCTACCAGGCGCAACCGCATTAATCCCAGCCGTGGTCCTATCTGGCCTCCCTATTACCCGTTTCCGATTTGAAGGGTTTCTACCACGTAAGGGTAAAGCTCGACAGGAAAGGATAGAAGGTATTGCAGCGAGCGAGGTAGCAGTGGCATTGTATGAAAGCCCAAGTAGGGTCAGGTCAACTCTAGAGGATCTAGCGAGAACCTGTGGGGTTGAAAGGCAAGCTAGCTTTAGCCGGGAGATTAGTAAGCGNTTTGAAACAACTGTGCGGGGCGATTTGAAAACACTAATTGAAGTTATCGGCGAACAGACGCCTAAAGGAGAGTTTGTGCTAGTAATAGGCCCTAAAATACAAGGTCCTTCCCCACAGGACAATGCTGAGATCGCAAGAAGCTTAGCTAGAGAGGGTCTTTCCGGTCGTGCTTTAAGAGAGGCTCTAGTAGCTCGCGGGATACCTCGAAACGAGGCTTATATGCTTGCGCTGGCGGTAGCCTCTCACTCTTAGGACTTCTGAGAGCAGCTGATGTTAAAAGCTTTTGGAAGTGATGTGACTTGGAGCGATTCTAACTAGGGGAGATGATGAACGAANCAACCCAATCTAAACCAAAAATTCGTGAACGTCGGATCGGGCTTCCAAGCGTGGCCCGAGCTGCTCGTTTTGCAAGATATCCGGGTCCAGCAGTTCTGGTTACTACTGAAGAACGGTTAAGTTTATTTTCTGATTTGGATTTGTTCGGGGTGTCGTGTAGCAGTAACCCCAATTTGAGCGACTGGCCCGATCGTAATGAGAAGGTAGTTATTTCGCTCAAGCACGCTATGGCTAGCTTTCCAGATGAACCTGACAGTTTTGTAATGTCCCTAGAGCAAGGACGTGAATATCCCCGTCAGGATTTAATTGATAAGTTACTTAGTTTCGGTTACGAGAGGGATTCTGCGCCAGGTTTTACTGTACAGGGTGACACAGTCCTCGTCTTTATTAATGAGGATGTCGAAGATTTTTTCAGATTAGAATTTTTTGGGAACGAACTTGAAAACATTAGTCGAGGGGAGAAAGCCTTTTCGGTTCTTGATGTTACCCCAAAAGTTGGACTTAACATCCAAGAGGAATGGACAAATAAACTTATAGAACACCTCGAGGGAGTCATTTTTCTTGACGCACCGGAACTTTATCCAGGCGCATTAGGCGTTAAACAAAGTCTCTGGCTATGGGAGTATTTAGCTAATCGAGAAGTGATCTCTTTCGGACGTGATTCTATTGACTTGGTAGAAGTCGTTGATGACGTTATTTCTTTAAATCATTACCGTGGTCAATTATCTGATTTTGATCGTGATGTGAGAAGTTGGACTGAAGGCGGTTTTAGTGTCAGCATCCTCCTAAAATTTGAACGAAGCGGGGCTTACTTAAGAAAAAAAGTACTCAGTCAGGTAGAAAGCAAATGGATGAATCAGGTGAATCGGCACCCAGGAGTCGTTGGGATGGTCCTTGCTTCGGGTCCCCAAGAGGGGGGATATAAGAATCTGGTTTCGAAAGAAGTATTGATTACCGAAGAATTGCTATATGGATACCAAGGTGGGAGAAGGCTCAAACGTTTGAGTGGAAAACGGGTTCAAGATGCCTCCCAACTGAGTGTAGGAGATTTCCTAATTCACCCTGATCATGGTGTTGGCAGTTTTCTTGGCCTGGAACCCCGTAAGGTTGTTGGAATAGTTCGAGACTATCTAAATCTTCAATATGCTGGCGAGGGACGACTTTATCTTCCCGTAGATCAACTGCCTCTTCTCAGGCGTCACCCCGGAACCACTGATAACCCCCCACGACTATCAACTCTAGGAACTAACGAATGGGCGAGAGCGAAAGAGCGTGCACGTTTGAGTGCCCAATTATTGGCATCGGAACTTATCAAGGTCTATGCCAAGAGGCAGATTAGTGATGGGATTTCTTATCCTCCGCTACCCGAGTGGGACCCCCTAATAGAAGAGGGTTTTCCGTTTACGCTAACTCGAGATCAGGAATCTGCCATTTCATCTACTTTCGAAGACATGGAACGTTCGGTACCAATGGATCGCCTGATCTCCGGCGATGTTGGGTTCGGAAAGACAGAGGTAGCGCTTCGTGCGGCACACCGAACTCTAGGACATGGGAAGCAAGTGGCGATGCTTGTGCCGACTACGGTGTTAGCGAGACAACATTACGAAATCATTCGGGACCGATTCAAAGTGTTACCGGTCCGAGTAGCTATGCTGTCAAGATTTACTCCGGATAAGGAATCAAAAGAGGTAGAGAAAGGGATGAAAGACGGATCTATAGACCTTGTAGTAGGTACGCACCGTCTACTTGCAAGGGATGTTGTTTTCAAGAATCTTGGGTTATTGATCATAGACGAAGAACACCGTTTTGGTGTCGGGCAGAAAGAGCGTCTGAGGTCTTTACGGGATAATCTCGATGTGTTGTCCTTGTCGGCCACTCCAATCCCTCGGACCCTGTATATGAGCTTGGTTGGCCTTCGCGATGTTTCGCAAATCCTCACGGCTCCCGAGGGTCGTCAACCTATCCAAACNGTTCTACAGCCTTATGATGCCCTTGCCGTACGCGAGGCTGTACTCGCTGAGATCGAAAGAGGGGGAAAGGTCTTTTACATCCACGATAGGATTGGGTCGATCGGGTTACGAGCTCGGACCCTTTCACAGCTGATACCAGAAGCCCGTATTGGTGTAGCTCACGGCCAAATGGACATTAACTCTCTAGAAGAAGTAATGCTAGCTTTTGAAGATGGCGCTTATGATGTGCTGCTATCCACCACTATTGTTGAATCTGGACTCGATATAAACGGAGCCAATACACTCGTCATAGAGCGGGCTGACCGTTTAGGCCTAGCTCAGCTATACCAGCTCCGGGGGCGCGTTGGTAGACGTGAGACTGAGGCTTGGGCTTACTTATTTTATCCCGGAAGATTAACTGAGCAGGCTCAGCGGCGGCTCTATGCTATAGCTGAATTAGATGATTTGGGTAGCGGACATCTTCTCGCTGAGCGTGACATGGCAATTCGTGGAGTGGGCAACTTGCTCGGTCCAGAGCAGCATGGCCACGTTAATACTGTGTCGATCGTAGTTTATTCAGAGCTAGTTGCAGAAGAAGTAGCCAAACTGAAGGGAGAAAAGAGACCTGAAAAGCCACCGGTAGTGGGGCTACACGTGGAACTTGACGCCAGAATCCCAGCAACTTATATTTCTGATGATAACGAACGCATTACCAGTTATGGTCGATTAGCTGAGACAGATAGTTTGGTTAAGGTGAATCAGATAACCAAAGACCTAAGGCAACGTTATGGCCCTTTCCCTCCTGAAGTCAAAACTTTTCTAGATCTTGTTAAGCTTCGGCTTCTAGCTTCTGGTAAGGGTGTCGTTAACATCGAGGAACACCCGACCGATATTCAAATGAGTTTTGTATTGGATCAAAAAGATATCGATTTTGATTCCCGNAAACTTAGAGATCTTCCCTATTCGGTAGAGCCTACAAAGTATCCACCAGGTTTTAGTCTCAAAAAAAGAGGCCTAGCGCCCGAAAAGTTCCCCCAGGCTCTCATGGAGATACTGTATTTATGTGGCTAAATTATGAATCGTGACAATNTTCGTGATCCTAGGTTCCGAACCATTCATGTATAACAATTTAGATGGTTGGTTATTTATTTCTCGATAATCATATGGGTAATACAGGGCATCTCAAGCCTGGTACTGGGGTTTCACAAATCAATTTTTGACAAGAAGCATAAAAAAGTGGTGGGCTTAGACTTTTGAGGGGCCCACCACTTTTTNGTGACGTTTATTTAGAAAAGTTAATACCCAGTCGGGCAGATAACAAATCAACGCCATCAACATTTCCGAATGGTTCAAAAGTTGCGCCGCCTTCCAAGAAAGCGGATCCTATGCCCCCAAGATCATACTCGGCACCCACAAACGTGTTTAAGAGTACGCCTGTAGTACCGCCATCAATTAGAGCTAGTCCTGGTCCAGCTCCAAAGTAAAAATCAACAGCGGTAATTGGGGTAACAGGTAAATCGAGAATAACGTCAACTCCTAAAAGGTAGCCTGATGTGCTACCTAAGAGGAGTGTGCCGTTGCCACGGATATCTACTCCATCCCCAAGTCCATTTTCAAATCCCACATGCCCTGTCACCGCAAAGGGAAGGCTTCCCGACACGCCACCCCATACTTGAGCAAATGAAGTGCCTGCCCCAAGTACGAGTAGGGTCAGGAGGCCAACAAACAATCTGCGCATTTACTACCTCCAAAGTTGTCTTGAGAAGATTTAATCCTTCCCGCTTCAAGTTTTTATAGCACAGCTGTTTTTTGTTGAACCGTAGATTCCTTCACAACGACTACTTTCGTCCATCCAGTTATGCAAATAAATTTGTCCCAAAATCGAACCCGAAGAAGCTACTTAAGCGATTTAGTGAAGTTTCTAGGGTTAGTGACCATAATTTAACCTCGCTAACTTTAATCAGGAGGACGTGGCCCTAGCGGTTTCTCGGCAGCTCTGTCGGCAGCTTCTTCGGAAAACCATGAGGGTATTTTTTCTTCAGTTGGTCTGGGGTGATGCACCCAGTAGCCTTCTGGATCATGACCACGAGCTAGGATAGCGTACTTAGTACGTAGATCTTCGTTACCCCGCACTTCGACAGGGTGATACCGGAGGGTAAGGCCACAGCGACGACGGTTGGATGGGTTAGGCATGGATCCGTGAAGAAGCATGTCTGTGTGGAGAGAGATTTGGCCAGCTTTAAGCTCAACTGAAATTGGTTCCCCGTATTTCTCTTCGGGGTTATGAACGTGTTGGTTAAGCACGCCGTCTTCTTCGTCGGTGACCCATTCGAATGGGACGATGCCAAGATGATGCGTGGTGGGGAAGAGTTTCATGGCGCCATTTTCGACGTCCACATCATCGATTGCTATCCAGACAGTCACTACTTTACTGGGTGTGAGTGGCCAGAATTGTGCGTCTTGGTGCCAGTACACTGATTTTTTGTCTCCCGGTGCTTTCGAGAAGTAGGCACTCATGGTGCAAACGATGTTAGGGCCGATTATGTCCTCTACGTAGTCTAAGATGCGGTCGTCCGTGATGAGGTCATAGAGTCCCTGGCAGGTTGTGTGCCAGCCGTTTACGTCCCAATCGCCAAGTCCGTGTTCGTGTGCCATAACTAGGAGTTTGTCGAAGTACGAGCGGTTAGTTTCGATCTCGTCAGGCGAGTAAACGTCTAGTGGGAAGACGTACCCTACTTCGTTGTATTGTTTGATTTGCTCTTTAGTAAGTTTTTTTGGATCTTTTGTTTCAATGGGAAAGAATTTTAGTTCTCTCTCCATATCTGGAATAGCATCTGTTTGTGCCACTACCCGTACCTCCTGAATGGTTTGCAAACTAACTAAGGGCAACGTCTTGTTTAACTAATGATACAAAAAATTAAAAGTTTTAGGGTTGCTTATTGTTTTTACTTCCGGAATTCAGGTGAGGCAGGAGTTCCCCAGCGGTTAGACCAACGTTCGTTGGGATCCCACACCTTTGGGACGTATTTGGCGTCATCCCATATTTGTTGCATGTCGGCTGAAAACTCAACTATGTTCCCCTCGGTATCGTGGAAATAAATAAAAAGGTTATTGCCCGGTCCGTGTCGTCCAGGGCCGTAAAGAAGGACACGGTCATGCTGTGCTAAGTACTCAGCTTGTTGAACTAACTCCGCCATGTCCCTTACTTCAAAAGCTATGTGGTGGAGGCTTTGTTTTTGGTGACGTGATACAGCTAGGCCGTGATGGTCGGGGGTGCATCGCATCCATACGAAGTCCTCCCCAACGCAATCTGAGATACGAAGCCCAAGTACTTTGGTGTAGAACTCGAGACCAGCACCAAACTTTGGGGTTCTGAGAGTGATGTGTTGGAACTTTCTAGGTCGAACCGTTCGTACGCCAGAAGGTGGAGTGAGTTGGGACAAGCCAGTGATGAGTTCCACATTAAATCCAAGTGGGTCGCGGAAGCGAATAGACTCCTCATGCCCAAGTTCGGTTGAAAAGTTAGTTTGGCACTCTATGCCTGCTCTTAGTAATTGCTCTTGCGCCGCTTCGAGGTC